>CAYMPX010000328.1:0-2908 GCA_964392135.1 uncultured Methylomarinum sp. | reverse complement strand
CGATAAGGTGCCTCGCCGACACTTAAAAATGATTGAAGGTCAGCCCATTCGCTAAATACATTAATTCGACCGTCTTTAACCACTTCCCCATAAAACCCTTCAGAAATTGCCTCAGCGGTTCCTTCATAAAGAGCAACCGCACCTAGACCCGAACGCATTTTTTTATCTCTTTTAGACAAACCAAATACTAATGTCTCGCCTTTTGGCCCTGCGCCTATACGTGTTAAACGGTATGCCGTTTCACCCACCTGATTGAAATTGCTATAGGTTTTATAGTCATCAAAAATATAAATACGTCCTTCTTTATAAACCTGATAATAATCATCTACATTATAATGAGGTGCAGCAGATGCCATTTGACTAGACATAACCAAGCCAAGGGCAGACAGTGCCAAAAATATTTTCTTATACATAATAAATTCTCCGACCGATTAAATGTCGTGTAAAAATAAAACATTTATTATGTACTTTGTATATTACAGAATTATGACCACTCGTTTAGAGTGCTAATACTCCCCCCAAAATATCATTCAATCTTATTCAGTAGTTCTCGCCATAGCATCCGGTAAGCCTCTATAGAGCGACCATTATTAATAAAAGCCCCTAATGGCATACGTTCTCGCCCCATGAGTTCAATATCACTGGCATAAGGAATAACACTTTGTAGAATATCAGGGTGACTCTCCCCTAATGTTTCTATAATCTCCCTATGCAACTTTTTTCGTCTATCGACCATAGAGAAAAAAGTCAGTAACTGCAGGTGTTTTAACTTATGGTCTTTTAAATATTTTTTTAATTGTTCTAAGGTACGTAAAGACAAGGTAGTAGGAATAATCGGCGATAGCAATATATTTGAGGCTTCAAAAATAGCTTCTGACAATAAAGAAATATTAGGCGGACAATCCAGAATAATAAAGTCGTACTCTTTAGTGAGCGGAGTCAGCAGTTTTTTTAATCGCTGTGTTGGTTTTTTACGTTCATCCAACACCAAATCTAAATTTCTAAAGGAGAAATCAGCGGGTAATAAATCAAGATTTTCATAATCTGTCGCTTTGATTAATCCATCTAATTCGTGAGTGCCTGCAATAAGTGCTTTACTACCGCCTTTTACTTTAGGCTTTATTCTAAAATAATAACTGCTGGCACCTTGTGGGTCTAAATCCCAAACCAACGTCTTATAACCGTTTTGTGCTGCAATAAAAGCCAGGTTTACAGCGGTTGATGTTTTCCCTACACCCCCCTTGATGTTATAGCTTGCAATAATTGTCATCGTCATTATACCTATGCCTTATGTGCAAACATATATTTAAAGGTAGCTTGATTTTCAGCCTGCTCAAAAATAGCGAATTGTTCAGAAAAATCATGACGTGCAGTACATTTCATAACATCTAAATACTGCACTAGTACACCCATAGCAAGTAATGTATTGCTTGGGACATTATTGTCCATCATTTCTTCACTAAACTGTTTTAACTTTATTTCTTGTATTTCATAATCCTGAAAATCACCTAATACCGTCTGAAAATTTTTCAGCGACTTAATTAACATTTTTATTTCTTTTTCCGGGTAGAGACTTTGAAAAAACTCCATAAGATAACGTAATTTTTTACATGTTTTCCTTAAATCATGCAATGCTTCAGCTGGGGTTGATATTCTAATGGCTTTACCATCTTTCAGTATGCGTTTATAAACCTTCCAAATACGTTGGTCGGCCAGCACTTTAATGGGGAGATTTGCATGACTTCCTTCGCTGTTTTTATCTAAAGGTTGTTTTAAATACTGCTCCCAAGCGGTAACCTGTTTTTTATAAGTGGCACTATTCAACTTTTCTGCTAATTCTTTTTGGGCTTGTAGCTGTTTTTGTTTAAGAAAAGCATATAAAGGGGCGATATCATTTCGCAAAGATAGCGGCAAAGCACTTCTATATTTCTCATAATTTAACAAATAAACATCCATATCACGAGTGAGACCCGTGATTTGTCCTAACCAGGCAAAAAATGCAGCATGCTTAGCGACTGCATCCGAAGGTAAGACATTTTTTAATTGGTTTAAACCGGCTCGGGTTCGCCTGACTGCAACACGAAAATCATGTAAAAATTCAGTATCTGTGTCAGCAATGGTTCCCACTTCATTAACTTTCATTGTTTGTAACAATAAGCGATAAATCACTTTACTTGCTTTATCTGCAGCCATATCTGGTTTTAATTTTATGACTAATTTAGAGCTATAGTCTTTTGGTTTTCGACCAAAAGATTTCAGTGCTGCATTTAATACCGTCCCTTGAATGGGTTTTAGTCCTAATGTTTGCTGTAAAATATCAGTAACCTTCTGCAGCGCTTTATCATAACCTTTAAGCGGATGTAAACTAATCCGGTTATTTAACGATTCATACGCATCAATTTGCAGTCGTACAATCGTTTTTTGTTGTTTATTAAGAATATTAATCCGGTAAACATCAAGTTCTAATTGACACAAAGGTAACAAGGCACGCATTTCTAAAGGCACTGCTAAATACGATTGTAATTTTCCGCTGGGAAATTGAGCGCTAAATTCTGGAATATCTTGCATCGCTTCCAAAGCAATTAATTCACCACTGTTACGATCTATCAGTGATACATTGGATACCGTTTTTGAACGACTAAATTCACAAACCTTATCCGCATTATAAAGACGCCAATCAAAACTATCATAAAATGATTTTATGCTGTATTGCTGCGAAACCACTTGAATATCTAATTTTTTACTTAACTTGGTCAAGCATTTTTTAACGGTTAAATTCTCAGTAAATTCAAATTGAACAGGGCTTATTGTCATCGTTACATAGAGTCCATTAATGAAGTATTTATAAAAAATTCGCGCAAGATATACTCTATATTGCATAGGTATTTACGCATTCATTCATACTAAC
>CAYMPX010000327.1:0-2913 GCA_964392135.1 uncultured Methylomarinum sp. | reverse complement strand
CCTCTATCAAGTATCTCTGTGCCACCAATACCCAATGGCGGTGTGGCATTTGCATCCGCAATAACTTCTAAATCGGGGTTGTTTTGCCAATGTTCGGGTTTTAATAGTTCAATACCTGAGGCACCTGTCGCAAACACAATATTCGCATCGGCAATTGCATCGCCACGTGCATCGCAGTCAGTTGCCTCAATGGCTGTTAAATCAACATTAAAGCGTTCTTTCATGGCAAAACAGGCTTTTTCAGCACTAAAAATATGGCGTGAAGTGATAGAAACGTTTGCGCCTTCTTGTGCAAGCATTGCGGCGGCACGCTGACCAACGGGACCTGTACCGCCTAGAATGACGGCTTTTTTGCCGGCTAATGGCGTACTGCTTGCAATTTTAGCAATCGCTGCCGCAGCAGTGGTGTTACTGCCGTTACTGTCTAACATGACAGAGACTTGAAATCCAGGAAAAAACTGTTTTTGTACGGCAATGAATAATTCCTGACCTGCAACCATATCGCTACCGCCTACGAAAATAGCGGTGTTCTTTTTGTCTTTAGGCGCACGGGTAAAAATCGTACCTTCAACCAATGATGCGATATTATCAGGCGTTAATCCCCCATGAGGAATAACCTGATCTGCTCCGCCATCGTATGCAACAATCGTGTCAAATGATGAGGGGTGGCTGTCTGTATCAAACTGGAATAACAGTTTTTTCATTCATTTACCTTAAGTTTTTTATTGATTAGAACGCTATCTGAAAGAGTCGTTGTCATCAGATATTTTTAATGGGCAGTATTATACCTTATATTCACTGGCACTAATTATGGCTTTTCTTATTTTTGAGGTTGCCTATAGCGTGGGATATTCGCTATGATTAGCTGAAAGTATTTACCTGAATAGAGAATGATTTGGATGGCCTGGCGTTTTGAGGGTGGCATATCTTACATTGATCTGCAGCGAATAAGAATTAAGAATAATAAGGAAAATAAATGAAAAGACACATAGATATCGCAGTGACAGGTGCAGCAGGCCAAATTGGTTATGCATTGCTTTTTCGTTTGGCATCGGGAGAACTGTTAGGGCCTGAACAACCTATTATTTTACATTTATTAGAAATCACTCCGGCTTTGGATGCTTTGAAAGGTGTGGTGATGGAATTAAATGATTGTGCCTATCCATTGTTGCAGGAAATTGTAGTGACAGATGATCCACGCGTGGCTTTTGATAATGTCGATTATGCTTTTTTAGTCGGTGCCAAGCCCAGAGGCCCTGGTATGGAACGAAAGGATTTGCTGTTGTGTAATGCTGAGATTTTTTCAGAGCAGGGTAAAGCGTTAAATGATGTTGCTAATAAAAATGTAAAAGTTTTAGTGACAGGTAATCCTGCTAATACTAACGCATTGATTACCATGAAGAATGCACCGGATTTAAGCCCGGGTTGTTTTGCCGCAATGATTCAACTGGATCATAATCGTTCTATTGCTCAAGTTGCAGAAAAGGCGGGGGTAAGCGCCAGAGATGTGAGAAATGTAATAGTGTGGGGTAATCATTCTGCGATGCAGTATCCTGATTTACATCATGCCAATGTAAAAGGGCAAGATGCTCTGTCTTTGCTTGGGGAAGACTGGTTTACTGATGAATTTATTCCAACCGTTCAACAACGTGGCGCAGCCATTATTGCCGCAAGAGGTCAATCAAGTGCGGCATCTGCAGCCAGTGCAGCAATATGTAATATGCACAACTGGATTTTTGGTACTGAATCGGGTAACTGGTTTAGTATGGGAATTGCTTCAGATGGCAGTTATGGTATTGAAAAAGGCTTGATATATTCTTACCCTGTTACCGTGGATGATGGGGTGCTAAGTATTGTACAAGGCTTGGATATTAATGAATTTAGCCGAGAAAAAATGCGTACTTCAGAGACTGAGTTAAAAGAAGAGCGTGATGCGATTAAACATTTGCTTTAAGGACATAGTGTAGATGGGGAAAAGCGATATCCATCAATTAGCTAGACTATCGGGTCTCTGAGGATTTTTTTTATTACTATGAAGGACATGAAGATAATGAAGTAAAGTCTCTTGGCATTTGTAAAAAAAGCGAGATTATTTCTGCAATCGCAGTTTGTAAAATGACTTGGATGCAACTGAAAAATTCTGCATTCCCACCGAGGACGGTGGGAATGCAGAATAAAGAACGGTTTGTAAAGTCAATCTATTGTTTATTTAACGCAATCCATTTTCAACGACCTGATTTTATGATAGAAATTATATTCCCCAAAGCTATGTATTTTTGAGTTAGGACGAAAAATAATCTCTGAATCCTCCAGAATATCCTGCTTGGTAATGCCCAGGGATTTCATTAAAATAGGATGATTTGCCATTTCCTTCAGTGTTAGTTTAAAGTTTTTATTTTCAAACACTGTCAAACGGGTCTTGGGACCAACCAAAATACTTTCAATTCTTTTATCCCAGTTTTTTCCTTCAACTTTAAGTAAATTTTTCAATTTAATTGGACCTTCAAGTCGAAAGTGCTTGCCATTGAATCGTGCATCTTCGAAAAAATCAGCCCAGCAATCGTTTACTCTGGCAAAAGCAGTCGACCCACTAACCAGGGACAACATGAGAATCAGGAACCCTTTAAAACCTTGATGTGTAAATTTAGTTTTTTTCATTTACTTTCCTTATCTTGTTGTTTAAAACTCGATGTTCAAGTTTTTAGTTATTGAAACCTGAAGGCTTAGTGAAATCAAGCGATACGAAGATAATTTATTAGCGATTGGGGGCGCAGTGCTTTAGCCCATCTTTAATATTGGGAAGTACCGATAAAACCAATAACCTATCGGCAAAGAATCAAAAGAAAGGAACACCACCATTCAATCCACCCAGATCGAAAGAGAACACGTCGAAACTCAAGCAACGAATTCGAA
>CAYMPX010000326.1:0-2978 GCA_964392135.1 uncultured Methylomarinum sp. | reverse complement strand
CTGATTATTTAGCGAAGTACAACAACTTTTACCTTTTACCTTTTACCTTTTACCTGCGTCTTATCTATGGATTACGATTTCTCTTTTTTTCTTGTTGTAGCAAGTTTAGTCACTGGCATAATCTGGGGTGGCTATTTGTTTTTTTTAAAACTATCAAAAATTAACCCAGCGGAAAGAACAGAACCACTGCTGGTAGAGTATGCACATTCATTCTTTCCTATTGTTTTTGTTGTGCTGATATTGCGTTCTTTTATTGCAGAACCTTTTCGTATTCCATCAAGTTCAATGATGCCAACACTATTAATTGGTGATTTTATTCTGGTTAATAAGTTTACTTATGGTATTCGATTGCCTGTTTTGAATACTAAAATCGTTGAAATAAATGCGCCAGAACGGGGTGATATTGTAGTGTTTCGTTATCCAAAGCAGCCAACAGTGGACTATATCAAAAGGGTGGTTGGTCTGCCGGGAGATAGAGTGGCTTATTATGATAAAAAAGTCTATATCAATGGCAAGCTGGCTAAGGAAGTATCGCTAGGACGTTATCAGGGTGTTGGTCAAGGCGTTAATATGACCGGTGCAGAACATTTTATCGAAAATCTGACCGGTGTTGAACATAGTATTTTAATTAAGCAGGGTCTACCTTCTGTCGAGGGTGTTTTTGTGGTGCCGGAAGGACAGTATTTTGTGATGGGTGACAACAGAGATAATAGTAATGACAGTCGATATTGGGGAACAGTACCTGAAGAAAATCTGGTAGGAAAAGCCTTCTTTATCTGGATGAGTTGGGACTGGCAGTATAAAGGTATCGGATTTGACCGGATTGGAACAATCTTAAAATAGACTAGACTGTTAAAGATGACTCTCATAAATTTAGGGTGGAAAATGATTTCTACAACAAAAAAACAACAACAAGGTTTAACTTTAATAACAATTACATTTATTCTAGGAATAATTGCCTTTTTTGTCTTGTTGGTACTGAAGATTGGGCCGATATATATGAATCACAGTAAAGTTGTTAATGCGCTTACTGCGGTGGAGAATATGGTTGATGTCGAAAGCATGAGTAAACATGACATATTAATGAGCTTAAACAAACGCTTTGGTATGAATTATGTGGATAAAGTCGGCATAGATGATATTACGGTAACTAAGTATGGAAATTATCTTAAAGTAGAAGTCGAATATGAACGCGTTGAAAAAATTGCCGGTAATTTGAGTGTATTGGTTGAGTTTTATGACTTCTTTGAGGCGGGTGAACAAGAGTGATAAAAAAACCGGAGATTCTTGCTAAAAAGATGGGGTTGCTATTTGAGCAGCCCCATTTTTTTATCATGGCTCTAACGCATCGAAGTATGGGAGCTAGAAATAATGAAAGATTGGAGTATCTTGGTGACTCAATATTAGGATTTGTTATTGCACAAAAACTTTATGAAATGTTTCCGGATGCCAGTGAAGGCGATTTGAGTCGATTAAGAGCGAGCCTGGTTAATCAAGACTCATTAGCTGCATTGGCGAGAGAGCATAATATCGGTGATTATTTGATTTTGGGATCGGGTGAATTGAAAAGTGGGGGTTACCGACGTGATTCTATTCTGTCAGATGCCTTGGAAGCAATTATGGGTGCTTATTTAAAAGACCAAGGTGTGATAGCGGCTCAGGCATGGATACTTAATTTATTTGCTGAGAAATTGAGTTACCTGGATTTAAATAAATCACAAAAAGACCCGAAAACCCAATTACAGGAGTTGATGCAAGCAAAAAAAATAGAGCTTCCTGTTTATGAGTTGGTACAAATGACGGGGGTTGCTCATGCCCAGACATTTAGTGTTAAATGCAGTACAGTACTCGGTCAGGCACCCTGTATTGCTAAAGGTATTTCCAGAAAACGAGCGGAACAAGCCGCAGCGGAAAAGATGTTAAAATTAATTAAGAATCAAAAAAAATGAATTGTGGTTATGTCGCGTTAATTGGTCGTCCTAATGTGGGTAAATCAACATTAATGAATCATATGTTAGGACAGAAAATAAGTATTACCTCACGAAAGCCTCAAACAACCAGGCATCGAATACTGGGAATTAATACCACAGATGCCGGGCAGGTTATCTATATGGATACCCCGGGAATGCATCGGGTAGAAAAGAAAGCGCTGAATAGATACTTAAATAAAACAGCCGACACCACTTTATTGGGTGTTGATGTGGTAGTTTGGTTGATTGATGGATTATCCTGGCATGAATATGACGAGGTTATCTTTACCAAGCTGGAACGCGCAGGATTACCGGTTATTTTAGCCGCTAATAAAGTCGATAAAGTAAAAGATAAAGAGGCTATTTTGGCTTTTTTTGCCGAAGCACAAAAAAGATACCCTTTTAAAGCCATGTTGCCTATTTCTGCTTTAAAACATACTAACCTGGATCGCCTGGAAAATATTTTATTAGAGATGCTACCAGAAGGGGATTTGATTTACCCGGAAGATCAAATTACCGATCGTCCTGAGCGTTTTCTTGCCGCAGAAATTGTGAGAGAAAAGTTAACACGCCGATTAGGGGATGAGCTTCCATACTCCATGACGGTAGAAATTGAACGCTATGAAGAGCAAGAGACGATTACTAAAATTTATGCGGTCATTTGGGTTGAGCGTGGTTCTCAGAAAAACATCGTGATTGGTAAACAAGGTGAAATGCTTAAAAAAGCAGGATCTGATGCCCGAAAGGATATTGAAACGCTGATTGGACAAAAAGTATATTTACAATTATGGGTTAAAGTAAAGAAAGGCTGGGCAAACAGTGAGCGTGCCTTGCAAAGCCTGGGCTTTATGGATACAGAGTAAGTCAAAAATATTTATAGTAGGGTGGAGCGGATTTTAGTCCGCTTTGTTCTATATTTTGCACGGTTAATCCACACTATAGCTATCATGTCTATTTATGATGTGAAAAAATGAATCAATCAATTATTTTTTTACAGCCCGCCTATAT
>CAYMPX010000325.1:0-3021 GCA_964392135.1 uncultured Methylomarinum sp. | reverse complement strand
TCAGTGCCAGGCATGTCGGTAGGAACCCCCGGTATGGATATGGGGGGTAGAAAAGATGCTTACAAAGTCGTTTCTTTTGATAAGGATAAAAAATATAAGGTATTTAATAGTTACGAGGGACAATAATGATTCTCGCTGGCGATGTAGGCGGCACAAAAACAATTCTAGCTTTATATGAGTATAAAAAAACAGAGTGGATTTGTTGTAAAAAACAAGTTTTTGCCAGTGCAGAGTTTAATTGCTTTGAAGCATTATTAGTTTGTTTTTTGAAGGATGAAGCAGATGCTGTCTTGCAATATGTGTGTATTGGTGTGGCTGGGCCTGTAATTAATGGCGATTGTGTAACAACAAATTTACCCTGGGTGTTAAAAGCACATGAAATTGCTGCTCAGACGGGGGCTGAAAGTGTTCGGTTATTGAATGATTTAGAAGCGACAGCATGGGGTGTGTTGAATATGCCTGCACAAGATTTTGTAGAACTTAATCCAAATGCTAAGGCAAGACCAGGGAATTTGGCTGTTTTAGCAGCAGGGACAGGGTTGGGAGAAGCTTTAGTTGTCTGGCGTGATGAAACATATCATGTGGTTGCTACCGAAGGTGGGCATACCGACTTTGCAGCAAGAAATGAACTGGAAATAGGGTTGTTACGCTACCTGATGGAAATATACCCCGACCATGTAAGTTATGAGCGAGTTGTTTGTGGATCTGGGCTGGTTAGTGTTTATCAATATTTAAAGTCAATTAAATATGCAGAAGCGGATGCGCATATTGAATTGCAAATGGTTGAGCAAGATCCGGCAGCAGTGATTGCTGACGCAGGAGGTGTTGGGGATGATGCGCTTTGTACCAAGGCGTTAAATATGTTTTGTGACGTTTATGGTGCAGAGGCAGGAAACCTTGCGCTTAAGTGTTTGCCCAAGGCAGGTATTGTATTGGCTGGTGGCATTGCCGCAAAGATATTGCCAAGTATGAGGGATGGAAGATTCCTGCAAGCCTACTTGGCAAAAGGGCGCTATAAAGCAATGCTTCAAGAGATCCCCATTAAAGTATGTTTGAACCCAGAGGCAGGATTGCTGGGTGCTCTGCGTTATTCTGAAAGTTTAATCAAGAATGTAGGACTTACGCATTGACAAATTAAATGCTTCAAAAACAATATTTTGCAAAATAAACCAAGAATAATTACCTATTAAAATCATATAGTTATATAATTTAACAGGAAGGCTCTACTTTTTTACCAGGTCATTTTTTAAAATATAATTGATTAATTTTATTGGTCTTTTTTGTCAATACGTAACGCTTGGAATAGATAAATATTTTTTGAGTGCAGCACTTGTTTTTTTTATGAATCTCTCTAAGAGGAATATGCACGAAATAACGTCGACAACTTTGGGATGCGGATCTTTAGTTCGCCTTTGATAATGCAGGCTAAAGACCTGCGCCCCGTATTAAGATGCATACGTTATTTCATGCACGTTCCTTAATTTATAGTATCGGGATTATATATTATCTAAGCCCGATGTGGCATCAACCGACCAGTTGTCAGCATTAGATACACCGGTATTATCACTTCCATTTAAGTATTTTATACGGCAAACATATCGTCTGGTAAAAGTCGCCGCATTTAAAGGTGAAATTTCTATGTCAGCATTAATAACATATTGAAAGTTACCAAGGCTAAATGCATTAATAGGGTGTAAAGGAAATATTAATGCAGTATCAGGTAGTACTTCTGTTGCTATATGGGCATTGCATTGGTTAAAGGCTGATTCAGTCATTAGGTTTTGTGTTGATGTTCTGTTTAACTCATCACCACTGTCTTCAAGAAAAAGGTCAGATGTAGCAATGTCTTTAACAAAAGGCATAATGATTTTTGCCTGAAATAAAAGCAGAGCAATAAGGGCGATGACAAAAAGAAAGACTTTGTTTTTCATGGTTTCTTCAAAGAGTATATAAGGGATTGTTTGGAATGTATATGATTCTATCAAAAGCAGATAGGGGCGTGAAGTATAACGGAAATGCAGTGCTATAGTTGAATGTATTGCAGGGTTGTTTATTGGTGTTGAGTGACATAAAAATACCAGGTATTATACGTTTTTGTATGGATGTGCGAGCGCTGTATGAAATTGATTTTATTGATTTTATTGGTTTTATTGAGACAGTTTGACGCAGTGCAGTAGAAAAGAGTGATAAATATAAAGCAATTGTCTTGACATGAATAAAAGAGCTGAGTAAACTGCTTAGCACGCTAGGGATTAGCCAGTGTGCTTTATTTAGTTATGTACACATGAAAAGGAATTTGTTAAATGAACTCCTGGTAATTATTGCCGGGAATATAAATAAACTTTTAGGAGGTAGAAATGGCTGCTACAACTGAATCAGTTAAAGCTGATGCTGCGGAAGCACCGCTATTAAATAAAACGAACCTGATTGCAGGCTTTATGCTGTATTTGGTGTTCTATTCATTTATTCGTTGGTACGAAGGTGTTTATGGATGGTCTGCTGGACTTGATTCATTTGCACCAGAATTCGAAACATATTGGATGAACATGTTGTACATCGAATTAGTTTTGGAAGTTGTTATCTCAGCGGGTCTGTGGGGATATATCTGGAAATCTCGTGATCGTAAAGTGATGTCAATCACTCCACGTGAAGAGTTAAGAAGACATTTTACTCACTGGACATGGTTAGTAATGTACGGTTGGGCTATCTACTGGGGAGCTTCATACTTCACAGAGCAAGATGGTACATGGCATCAAACTATTGTTCGTGATACTGACTTTACACCAAGTCACATCATCGAATTCTACTTGTCATACCCAATTTACATCATTACTGGTGTATCTGCTTTCTTGTATGCTAAAACTAGATTACCAACTTATAACGAAGGTTTACACCTAATGTATTTGATTGCGGTAATTGGTCCTTTCATGATTCTACCAAACGTAGGATTAAACGAATGGGGTCATACTTTCTGGTTTATGGAAGAGTTGTTCGTTGCTCCATTGCATTACGGTTTCGTAT
>CAYMPX010000324.1:0-3032 GCA_964392135.1 uncultured Methylomarinum sp. | reverse complement strand
GTCAGAAAATAATTACAGTAAAGTCAAAAAATAATCCACAAAATTATTTTCATTCACAAAGGTAATATCATACATACTGGTTAAACCTTTAGCTTGCTCATCACTTAGTTCTAACACCAACATGGTGAAATTTTGTTTATCAATCCCCATGCGCTTTCTTAGCTTATGATATTTATCAATCGTCGATCTAAACTCACCTGATTTACATTCTATAAACAAGGGAATTTCATTATTAATCAGAAAAAAAACATCCACTTCATGTTTATCTTCATTAGGAAAATGTACTTTAAAACTTCTTAATACAGAAAATGGAATTTTCTTTTCATAAAATACGATTAAAAGTTTCATGAATACAAACCATTCCAGCCACTCGCCATTAAAAAAGTTAACAATCGAAGCTGTTTTCTGTAGAGTCAAGTGTATACGTTTTTCAGATTTATTATAAAAATACTTTGCAACAAAAGAATAATCATATAACGCTTTACAATAGGCTGTTAACGCCTTGATTTCTTTTTGAGAATAATTAGAAACCGTTAACACCACCGAGCCATAGCCTTTTCGTTGTATCTTTTTAATCCTGCTATTGACATCCTTAAGCAATCCATAATTATCACCTAGCATTACCGCAACTTCATCAAAAAAACCTTGGGTATCAAGGGTCTTGGTATCGATGTCTAATAAAATTCCTTTTTTATCAAACCAATCCATTATCGGTTTGAATTGTGTCTGATCTGTCATCGCCAAGGTGTTATGAAGATCTATATTCTCATCCAGCCCTCTGTTTAAACTCTCTATTTTCTTAGTATGAGTATCCTCTATCCCCTTTAATTGACAATACTTTTCATTAAGGTTTTGATATTTCGCAATAACATTTTTAACAAATGCCACTGCATTATGAATCAATACAGGTTCTTTACATAGCGGACACTTAACCGTCTTACCGATATATTCATTGGGTGCCTCACGTAAATAACTGCATTTATTACACAACAAGATTGCCATTAACCAAGCCTATATAAAACCAAACATTCACAAATAAACAGGATAAATACCCATCGCCATTAAGGGTTACACATAAAAACAAAACATTCAATCGATAACTGAAGCGTATTTTTCATTCCGTACAGACACAAGCTATATCCACACAAAGAACAGCGATTACTTTCCTGACTTACTACTACGAGCTAATCCCACCTTTGGTTAAATGCTCAGGTTCTAATAGTTGTTCTAATGCTTCTCGCGTTAAATCCGTCATTTCTTCTGCCACATCAATAATTGGCAAGCCTTTTTTATAGGCTGATTTTGCCACTTCGGCGGCCTTTTCATAACCAATAATCGGGTTTAATGCGGTCACTAGAATAGGGTTTTTAGATAACGCATCCTGTAAGTTATCTTCTCTTACGGAAAAGGTTGCAATGGCTTTATCCGCCAACACATTTGAAATATTGCCTAGTATTTCTATACTTTGTAAAACATTATACGCAATAACCGGTAGCATCACATTCAGTTGAAAAGTACCTGACTGACCGGCTACGGTAATCGTTGCATCATTACCTATCACTTGAGCAGCAACCATTGCGGTTGCTTCAGCAATAACGGGATTCACCTTCCCCGGCATAATACTACTGCCCGGCTGTAATGCGGTTAATTCAATCTCGCCCAACCCCGCTAAAGGTCCACTATTCATCCAGCGTAAATCATTGGCAATTTTCATTAAACTCACTGCAATCACCTTCATTTGCCCTGATAATTCAACCATGGCATCTTGTGCACTCAGGCTTTCAAAAAATGAATCATTGGCTTTAAAAGGGAGTCCTGTTTCCTCAGAAACGGCTTTAGCAAACTTGTCTGCAAATTGTGGATCGGCATTAACTCCTGTGCCTACCGCAGTGCCACCTTGCGCTAATTTATACACTCTGGGTAGAGCCGTATTAATCCGCTCAATACCATTTCTAATTTGTAATGCCCAGGCACCTAATTCTTGTCCCATAGTGACGGGCATAGCATCCATTAAATGCGTGCGTCCTGTCTTGGTTACATTTTCTAATGCAGTCGCTTTAGCTTCAATAATCTCTGCTAAATGCGTTAACCCAGGCAACAAAATAGTATGACATTCTGTCGCAGCACTGATATGAATCGCGGTAGGAATGACATCATTACTACTTTGCCCCATATTAACATGGTCATTAGCTCCTACCGTGATGCCTGCAATCTCGGTTGCCAAATGCGCCAGGACTTCATTAACATTCATATTCGTACTGGTGCCAGACCCTGTTTGAAATATGTCGATAGGAAATTGATCTTGATGCTGCCCATCCATAATCTGCTGCGCCGCTTGCATGATAGCATTGCCTTTCTGCTCATCCAGCACAGCTAAATCCATATTCACTTTAGCGGCATTTTTCTTAATCAAAGCCACTGTCTTAATAAAAGCCGCTGGCAATGCAATGCCACTAACAGGAAAATTATTAATTGCGCGTTGCGTTTGCGCGGCATATAAGGCATCAGCAGGGACGTTTAACTCACCCATACTGTCTTTTTCTATTCTGTATTGTTCTGTCATATTTAAAACCTTGTTTATTTAGATTAACTCTTCACACCCTCTATTCTTCAAAGCGGAAGACAGAGCAAGATAGCTTAATTATTTTATCAGCTCATCCATAAACAGCTGAACCTGTTCTTGTGTAAAAGGCCAACCCAGTTCTTTTTGTGTTTCCGGGTGATATAAAACAGGAATACGAATAGCGTATTTTTCCTGCCATTGCTCTTGCTCTGCTATATCAATCCTTTCAACACGCATATTGATAGGATTGCATAGAGAAACCATCAACTCTGCCTGTTCACACAAATGACACCCCAAGGTACCCAATAACATTATCTTTATCACCTTAATGCCTGGAAATTTTATCTAAATATCCCATAAATAAAGCAGAGACCACTAAGGTTAAATGAATGATTACATACCACATCAATTTATCATTATCTGTTGCTTGTACATTCATAAATACTTTCAACAGATGAATGGATGAAAT
>CAYMPX010000323.1:0-3040 GCA_964392135.1 uncultured Methylomarinum sp. | reverse complement strand
TTAAAAAAACAGCATGAAATCACCTTGTTTAATGGCTTGGGAAATGAGTTCCTCTCTATTATTAATGAAGTCAGTCGAAAACGGGTGGTGATTGATGTTATTGAAGAAATAATTAGAACGGTAGAGTCCCCCTTGCATATTACTTTAGGTTTGGGTATTTCACGTGGCGACAGGATGGACTGGGCTGTGCAAAAAGCAGTAGAACTAGGGGTGAATTGTATGACACCGTTAATCACTGAGCGTTGTGTGGTTAAGTTTAAGGGCAATAAAAAACAGCAAAGATACCAGCACTGGAAGCATATTGTTCAGCATGCCACCGAACAAAGTGCTCGAACGATTTTACCCGCGTTTAATGAAGTGGATAGTTTGTCTGACTGGGTGAAAAAACAGGCAGGATTAACGATTTTTTTAGACCCTTATGCAGAAAAGTCGTTGGCTGAATTACAGCCGGGTAATATGAGAGTGACTTTATTAGCAGGGCCTGAAGGTGGCTTTAGTGAGCAAGAAAGAGCGCTTGCCATTGCGGCAGGATTTACGCCTGTGCATTTAGGGCCTCGTATTTTACGTACTGAAACCGCATCATTGGCGGCTTTATCGGCAGTTCAAATGTTATGGGGAGACTTTGTATAATGCGAACGGTTTATTATGCTTTAGTGCCTTTATTTATCTTGTTATTTTTTGCCGCTATTTCATCCATCGTGAGTTATATCATTTTAATGCTGGCAGGCGATATTATTTCTATGCGCAAAATAGTCAGTAAAGCGGCTCAGGTTTTTCTATTATTAAGTATCTTTCCATTAAGGCATTATTTAAAGCTCAGCTGGTCTGATATTGGTTTTGCCGCCAAACCGGTGTTTTTTAAACAGCTGGCTTATGGTTTGCTGCTGGGCTTGCTTACCTTGATGCCGGTGATGATTGTTTTATATGCGCTTGATATCAGTGTGATTGATCAATCCCGCGTATGGACAACTGAAAAAATAGCCATAAGAGTTTCACTGGCTTTGTTATTGGCGTTATTGATCTCATTGGGTGAAGAGCCGCTTTTTAGCGGTATTTTGTTGGCTGGACTAAGAAAAAAGATCGGGGTTGGTTTAGCGGTGTTGTTAACTGCGACGTACTATGCTACGTTTCATTTTGTAAAAACAAAAACAGATATTCCTTATGACGAATTAACGCTGGGGAGTGGTTTTCAATTAATGGCAGAAGCGTTTTCCAATATATGGAATCCTGAAATTACCTCGGCCTTTATTGCTCTTCTTGTAGTGGGTTTGTTTTTGGCTACCATTAGAACACAATTAAAAAACAGTATCGGACTCTGTATTGGCTGTCATGCCACCTGGGTTTGGCAGATAAAAACAGGCAAAGATTTTTTTAATACCAATCCTGATTCAGACTATTATTATTTAGTCAGTCATTACTATGATGGCATTATCGGTCCCCTGGTTTCAGTCTGGTTGGGAGCGCTTATAATCGGCTATTTTATTTGGAAAAAAATTTGGGAAACAAAATAACCGATTGTAGGTGTGTTCGCTGCAGGGTAAAAATTAATCTCGAAAATTTTCAAACTGCAAGGGTAATTCAATAGCGTCTTCTGCTTTAAGCATGGCGATGACTTGCTGCAGGTCATCTCTTTTTTTACCTGTTACCCTCAGTTTTTCACCTTGAATGGCTGTTTGCACCTTAAGTTTTTTGTCTTTAATTAATTTGACGATTTTTTTAGCAATCGCGGTTTCTATTCCCTGGTTAAGGACGATAGCTTGTTGGGCGGTTTTTCCGGTATCTTGAATACTTCCTGATTCCAGGCAGGCAATATCTACGCCTCGTTTGGTCATTTTAGAGTAAAGAATAGGCAGCATTTGTTGTAATTGAAACGTTGACTCGGCTTTCATGGTGATGCTGTCGTTTTGTAATTCAAAGTGCGCATTAGAGCCTTTGAAGTCAAAGCGGGTAGAGACTTCTTTATTCGCTTGGTCAACCGCATTATGAACTTCGTGAGTGTCAAATTCAGAAACAATATCAAATGATGGCATTATGTGTATTCATAGGTAAATGATTAAAAAATCACTATAATTCGGTTATGTATAATATTCAACGTCTTTTTTTAGTTATGAGAGAACAGTTTAAAGCGACAGGGGTTATTTTTTGTTGTTGTATCATGGTTTTTTTTAACACCGGGTGTTCATCAAGCCGAGATGTCAAGGGGCGTGATTTTGAGCTAAGTTCTGTGGTGAAAAATGATGTTGATTTGGTGACAGAAATGCATCAGACCGTTATTCTTGATGCATTGAATAATCTAGCGGTAAAGTTATATAAGCGCAACCCCAAAGAGTGGAAAAAAGAGGGGCATGAGACTTTGGCATTGGCTGTTAATGCGATAGTAACAAATCCCTTTCCAGAGGTGGAAGGTAAAACCAGTGTTGAGTGTATTCGTTTGGCATTTGATGAAAATTATCAGGGCGACCGGGTTAAAGCGTTTATTGCAGGGCTGGAAACCATGGTTTTAAGTTCGTATGAAGGACATCGCACTTTTTATTTGTACAATATGCTGGAAGCGCAAAAATTTTATGACAGCGCTCGAAATATAGAGCTGGCTTCATGGTTGCTGAGGACAAAGTATAAAGCAAATGGTGAGTTGTTTTTACTAAGTTCTAATGGTTCTGAGGATATTAATTTAAGTTTTGAGCGCTTGTTTGGCAAGATGATTAATGCCCAGGATATGATTGCTCAGATTATGGCAGATAGAAACCACAGGCAAATCAAAAATGTCATTCAATCTTTGTTAACCGCATTTATACCGATATAATAAAACCAGCTATCAACTTAAGGCGGGACACCAGTAAAATAAGTCTCTAGTGAGATTCTAAATCCCGTCTGACCAGAACCCCATAGTTTCCTTAAATTCAAATAGTAACGACACTACTGCGTCATTCCTGCATTTTCTTAGCAGGAATACATATCAACTAAAAATAGATTCCCGATAAAAGCCTTTGGGAATGATGTGTGAAATAAAATGATTGGGGTTGTCTTCTGTAGGGGCAAT
>CAYMPX010000322.1:0-3045 GCA_964392135.1 uncultured Methylomarinum sp. | reverse complement strand
ATTCATTAAAACTCTCCAGAGAAGCCGCCGAATCTGAAGCGGAGTACATTGTTTTTTGCGGTGTGCACTTTATGGCAGAAGTGGCTGATATTCTTTCTCGTCCTGAACAAATTGCCATTTTGCCAGATTTAGCCGCCGGTTGTTCTATGGCTGATATGGCTAATGAAACTAATGTACAAAAATGTTGGGAGGAGTTGTCACAAGTGATTAATGCCGATAATGAAGTGACTCCGGTTACCTATATTAATTCGGCAGCGGATTTGAAAGCCTTTTGTGGCAAGCATGAGGGAATTGTTTGTACCTCATCGAATGCCCAAAAAATATTAGAATGGAGTTTTGCTAAACGTGAAAAAATCTTGTTTTTTCCTGACCAGCATTTAGGCAGAACCACCGGTTTTTTGATGGGTATTCCATTAGAGCAGATTGTGGTTTGGGAATTTGGTAAACCCAATGGCGGGTTAACAGAGCAACAAATTAAAGACGCTAAAATCATTTTATGGAATGGCTTTTGTTCTGTGCATCAAGTGTTTCAACCTGAGTATATTGATGAGTTTAAAGAGAAATACCCAGAAACGAAAGTGATTGCACACCCTGAAGCCTGTTTTGAAGTATGCCAAAAAGCGGATTATATCGGTTCCACAGAAACTATTCTTAAAGTAGTCAGGGAAGCAGAACCCAATACTCGCTGGTTAGTAGCCACAGAACTTAATCTGGTGAATCGTTTACATGAAGAATGTAAAGACCAAGGTAAAAATGTACATTTTATGTCATCAACCTTGAGCATGTGCTCAACCATGTTTAGAACTGATCCTCAGCATTTAGCCTGGGTATTGGAAAATCTGGTTGCGGGGCATGTGGTTAATCAAATTACAGTTGATGCAGAAGAGGCGATATTAGCTAAGAAAGCACTGGATAATATGTTGTTGGCTAGTTAGGTTTTCTGCTCAATTCTTCGAACCTCGGTTTAAAGGTGGGCGAACAGGTGAGGATTTATGTTGCTTTGTTTTTATTGATTGGTTACTTTTCTCGAAAATAGATGATTGTTGCGTGATTATGGGAGCTCTGAATGAAAGAAAAGAGCAATGTCCCTATTGTGGGGAAGTCATTGATGTGTTGATAGATTGTTCTGTACCGCATCAAAATTATATTGAAGATTGCCAGGTTTGTTGTCAACCAATTACCTTTGATGTGACTGTGGAACAGAAAGGAAAAGTCACTGTTCGGGTATTTAATGATAATGAATAGACTCTGCTAAAACAGATGGCGCTGATAAAATAAGGGTGATTGAAATAAAGGAAAACCGGTCGTGCTAGAAATCTCCCTGAATGTTTCCATCCCTGACAATGAAATTGAACTTTTGGCAATCCGGGCTCAAGGGGCAGGCGGGCAAAATGTTAATAAAGTGTCATCGGCGATTCATTTACGCTTTGATATCAATGCCTCCTCTTTACCTGAGTTTTATAAACAAGGACTTTTAAGTCTTCGAGATAAACGAATCAGTAAAGGGGGGGTGATTATAATCAAGGCTCAGAAATATCGCACGCAAGAAAAAAATCGAGAAGATGCACTTGAACGGTTAAGAACGATAATTAAAGCTATAGCCGTCGTAAAAAAAGTAAGGCGACCGACGAAACCAGGCAGAGGATCACAGAAAAGGCGACTGGATAGTAAAGCTCAGCGCAGTAAGACAAAAACATTACGGGGTAGAGTTCGGATGTAATGTAATATTCAGGTTCTATGATCTGAGATATATTACTCTTGACTTAACTTGGTGTCTTTAACCTTTCTCTCCGAACATATCGTAAATAAGTCACAAAATCAAAGTAAACGCATCACATCTTTATCCGGCTGTAATTTATATGATAGACCCACGTTTTAAGAAAAACGTTATTTCCTAAACAATAAAAGGTCTACTACCATGAAAACTTTAACAACAGTCGCCGTAATCACCATCGTATCCATTATGTCATTCAATGCGATGGCTCAATCCAAAGTCAATAAAAGCATCATATTGAATAAATCTGTTAACAAAGGCAATGCAACGATTGCGCTAGGAAAAAATAACCTGGCAAGCACAGGTTCCGTCAATATTAAAGGCTCAAAAGTCAATAAAAGTATTGTTTTGAATAATTCAGTTAACAAAGGTAACGCCACGATTGCCCTTGGAAAAAACAATACAGCAACGACCGGTTCAGTCACCATCGAATAACCCATGGTATCAAGCCAGAAGTGGAAGGGGAAACAGGGATGTTTTTTTTATTGATAAAAAGAGGTTTTAGCAATGTCTATATTTAAAAAAATGAGTTGTGGTTTTATTTTAATCTTTTTGCATATAAATGGACATGCTCAGGGGGTTAAAATGTACTCTGATAAAGCGCCGTCAGCTGAGGAAATGGGACATATTTTATTTTCCAGTCAACCTTCTGAGATGCCAGCGATGAAACCTGGTGGTATAAAGATGCGCTCAATTAGTTTTGGAAAACCTAATCGTTCTCCACAAACGCTGCCTGAGCCAATAGCAGCTAAGCAACAAAGTTCAGTGATCGGTTTACCCATTAAATTTGCTTATAATTCTTCTGAGGTTCTTGAGGGATCGAAGCCTTTTTTAAACGAAATAGGGCGAATGCTAAGTCTGCCTGAGTTTTCTTCTGAAAGGCTGGTGATTGAGGGGCATACCGATGCGGGCGGATCAGAACAATATAATCGTTATTTATCTGAGAGAAGGGCTCAATCAGTAAAAAATTACTTAAGAAATAATTTTAATATTGCTTCAAATAGATTATTTGTTACCGGAATGGGAGAAAGTCAGTCATTACCAGGCGTTGATCCATTTGCGGCTGTTAATAGAAGGGTTCAATTTCGTAAAGCAATTTAAGCGATAAAGCCCAGAATTAACCGGCATATTGCCTTGATGATAAAAAATCTAACCTGACAGATACTTTGAAAAAAATGAGTAACAGTCACATTAAGTTGGAACTAAAAACTAGTGTGGATAAATATTTAATCTCTGGTTTTGGCGCTAAATATTATAGAATAGTCATTACA
>CAYMPX010000321.1:0-3060 GCA_964392135.1 uncultured Methylomarinum sp. | reverse complement strand
TAGACACATTAGGAAACTGGCAACACAGCCATGATTTTTCCGTAAAAAACGAAAAAGGGGAGCAACGGACAAAATACGTTCTGATTCTCACAGCTATTACAATGGTTGTAGAAATTGTTGCTGGCAGTATCTATGGCTCAATGGCTCTTCTGGCTGATGGTTGGCATATGGGTACGCATGTTACCGCCTTTTTAATAGCTATCTTTGCATATCGCTATGCGCGAAAGCATGCAAACAATCCAGCATATTCATTCGGCACTGGTAAAGTTAATGTTCTTGGCGGTTTTGCCAGCGCAATCGCCTTAGCTGTTGTCGCTTTGGTTATGTTAGTCGAGTCATTACAAAGAATAATTGAGCCACAATCCATCCATTTTAATGAAGCCATTATCGTTGCAAGCATTGGTTTGTTTATTAATATGGTAAGTGCCTTCCTGTTAAAAGATAATCATGACCATCATCATGACCATGACCATGACCATCATCATGACCATAATTTAAGAGCTGCATATCTCCATGTGTTGGCTGATGCTATGACATCGTTGCTTGCTATTGTCGCTTTAGTGTCAGGAAAATATTTAGGGTGGAATTGGCTTGATCCAATAATGGGTATAGTTGGCGCAGTCATTATCACACGTTGGTCATATGGTCTACTTAAACAGACGAGCCCTATACTACTCGATGCAAGTATTGAAGAAGAATATCACGAGGCAATTAGAGAAACTATTGAGAAGGATTCTGATAATAGAATATCCGATATTCATATATGGAAGGTAGGTTCAAATCACTATGCAGCAATAATTTCGTTGGTAACACATTATCCTGAAGCTACAGAACATTACAAGAAGCTGTTAAGTAAATTTCACAAATTATCTCATATCACAATAGAGGTAAATGAGTGCAAGGAAAAGCCTTGTATCGTGCCAAACTCAAATATCACCTAACAAAAAATTCCAGTTGACCGTTGGGGCAGGGCAGTTCGTTTTCTGAGGTCATTTTACTAATTTTTTTTGATTTTTAACAAAGTCTGTGTTTTTTTTAATTTTGGCTAATATTTGTTTGCCCTGAATGGTTTTTAAACCTTTCGTTAAAAAATGCCGTTAATAACTGACATTGAGTGGGCTTCAGTCCGCCATGCCCCCGGTTTTTACCGTATTAACCGTATAACACGCTTTATTTTCTAGCCGATAAACGTCAGAATCAACCCATAAATCACCTACTGCAGCCAACTTATCATTCAAATAAATAAGCGGAATTTTTTTTCGTTCCCAAGGTGGAATACCTTGTTCCTGAAACAATTTCTTCAGTGAATGCCGCCCTTGCCGACCTGGCAAACGTATTTTCTCCGCCCCACGCCTAAACCTTATCGACACCTCCGCCGTATCCCACAACGCTTTATCAATCCCCGCTGAACTTTCCACAATTTTTAAAAAGCAGCCCGGTTTATATTCCAATTGTCCGACTCCGGCAGGCCAGCACTGCTCAGCAAACTCAACATCAGTGTGTTGTAAACAATACAACTTATCCCGATAACGTTGAACATAAGAGTCTTTAACTTTAACTTCGGGACTTGCAGATTTTTTTGCTGACACAACTTCGCTAAGGATTCGCTGTACTATTTTTTCAGAAGGCATTCTTAATTGATGACAAGAAAACCATTGTCGAATAACAAGTTGCTGCCGACTAGCATTTAAAAGCAACAAGCCCGTAATATTTAATGTTTTATTGTCCTTGTCATATAAATTATCAAATAATTCAACAGCCACGCCCTGCGAGAGAGCCTGACTATTTGCACAATGACGCGCAGAACGTGCAACTGTTTTATCTATAGCAGGCCAGCGCTGCTTTAACTGCGGTAAAATTTGATTACGAAGAAAATTACGATCAAAAGCATCGCTTTGATTACTAGGATCTTCAACCCATTGCAACTGATACAAGGCAGCATAGGCATTAATATCCTGCTTTGAAACATCCAAAAAGGGACGAATCATCTTTCCCAAACCAAAACCGATAACCCAAGGCATTCCAGAAAGCCCCTGAACACCTGCGCCACGAAACAGCTGCAGTAATACTGTTTCCATCTGGTCTTCACGGTGCTGAGCAAGCAGCAATACATCATTTTCCGTCAACAAAGTCTTTAAGGCTTGATAACGTGCCTCCCTTGCCACCTCTTCCTGACTCTGCCTGGTCGATTTTTGAACATTAACTCTAAGACACTTAAAATCCACCCCCAAAGCCAAGGCAACCACCTCGCAATGCACAGCCCATTGCTCTGCTTCTATTTGTAAACCATGATGCACATAAACCGCGACCACCTTCTGTTTAAATAAAGGCATTGAACTCAACAGATGCAACAATACATGAGAGTCCACCCCACCACTATAAGCAATAAAGATGGTTTTCGTATTAGCAGGCAAGGCTGAAAAAATAGTTTGTGGGCTAAGCATATTGATTAAATCTCACTCTTAAACAAAAAAACCGACATAAGTCGGTTTTTTTGTAAGCAACAAAGTCAGGTCACATTATCTCGCGACAATCAACAACAAAAACTCTCTTTTATTCAGAAAAAGAGCCAAAATCCATAATCCGTTGATAGCGTCTTTCCATCATTTCATCTTGGTCTTCGCATTTCAATTGATCCAAATGCCTTATTAAGGCTTCACGCAAACTTAAAGCTGTTTTTTGAAAATCCCTGTGACCACCACCCAGCGGCTCACGAACAACCTCATCTAAAAACCCTTGCTCTCGCACTCGGTCAGAGGTAATTCCCATTGCTTCAGCCGCTAATTTGGATTTTTCAGCGCTCTTCCATAAGATAGACGCACAGCCTTCGGGTGAAATAACCGCATAAGTACTATACTCCATCATAATTAATCGATCTCCCACACCAATAGCAAGCGCACCACCTGATCCACCCTCGCCAATCACCGTACAAATAATAGCAGTTTTCAGCTTAGACATTTCAAACAGATTTCTAGCAATGGCTTCACTTTGCCCGCGCTCTTCTGCGCCAATACCCGGATAAGCCCCAGGCGTATCAATTAAACAAATAACCGGCAAATT
>CAYMPX010000320.1:0-3068 GCA_964392135.1 uncultured Methylomarinum sp. | reverse complement strand
CTCCATTTTTGCATAAAACCATTCGTGGCAATACTATAAAATTTCTTATTATTCTGCGTAAAGTGTAAAGATAAGATAGTTGCCGCGCTAGGTCGCCAGATAGCGTCTTTTTTGGGTCGCCAGAACTTAATCAATTTCCCTGATTTAACATTCCAGAGGTCAATGCGTTGTGTTGTATGGCCAATGAGCAGGTGTTTATGATTGCTGGAAAATTCAGCGGACGATAAGGTAATGAGTTTCGGACCAATTTCTTTATGTAATTTACCATTGGATAGTTTCCATAAGCGCGTTTGGCTTAATGCTGCATTGGTGAGTGCGTATTTGTCATCCTGGCTTAAAGCAACTGTTGATAGTTTATTGCGATGCTGCCAGGTATATTTTAACTTGCCGTTTGATAAGTCCCAAAGTTTTGCGCTTTGATCCTCTGACCCGGTTAATGCATAGCGCCCACTGCCAGATAAATCGGTAGACAAAACACGGTCGTCATGTTTAAAAGCATAAAGCGTTTTACCATATTGTAAGGCAAGGTATATCGCTTTATCCGCTAAACCCACTAATGCAAACTGCCCATCCGCTGAAATACTAATGCTATTGATTCCTGCTAATCCCCAGACAGAAAGTAAAGTGCCATCTGCAATACGCCACCAGGCGATAGAGTTTTTTTCTGCGGTAATGGCAAACTCTTCTGCAGCTGAAATGTCGGTGGCAATAATGCCACTGTTTTCATCCGTATGTTTCCAACGATGAATAAGGGCGGGTTTACCTTTAATCTTCCACAGTTCAGCATAGCCTTCCACTGTACCCAATAATGCAAAGTTTTCAGACAGATTAGCAGAAAATAGTCCTTCAGTAGCTAAGGCAAAGGTTTTTTCTGATTTTGGTGTTTGGTCACAAGCGAATAACATGCATATTAGAATAATAAAAAATAGTTTTTTTAGTTTAAACATATTGAGTGCTGCCAAAGTTAGGTCGCTGCCATTGATTTAAGGAACGTGCATGAAATAAGGTGTGCATCTTAATACCGGGCGCAGGTCTTTAGCCTGCGTAATAAAAGGCGGACTAAAGATCCGCCCCCTAAAGTTGTCGAAGTTATTTCATGCATATTCCTAAGGTTTAAACCATTTTAATTTATCATGTAAAGTAACCACAGTACCCACAATAATCAATGTCGGTGCTTTAATGCCTTTATCTGCAATTTTTTCAGCCAAGGTGTCTAAAGTCCCCGTAATAACGCGTTGATTAGCGGTCGTTCCCTGTTGAATAATCGCAATAGGGTGATCTTTAGGGCAGCCATAATTCATTAATGATTGGCATATTCGTTTTAATCCGGAAAGCCCCATGTAAAACACAATAGTTTGGTTCGGTGCGGATAATTGCTGCCAATTGAGGTCAATAGAGCCATCTTTCAGGTGTCCTGTAACAAATGTACATGATTGCGCATGATCTCTATGGGTTAATGGTATTCCTGCATAAGTTGCGCAGCCTGAAGCGGCAGTAATGCCGGGGACAACTTGAAAGTTAATATTTTGTTCCAGTAAGGTTTCAATTTCTTCTCCCCCGCGCCCAAAAATAAAAGGATCTCCCCCTTTTAAGCGAACAACACGTTTACCTTGTTTGGCTAAGGAGGCGAGTAGTTCGTTGATAGAGCCTTGTGGTAAACTATGATTTTGACGTTGTTTTCCTACATAGATTTTTTCCGAATCTCTTCGGGTTAAATCAAGAATTCCGGTTGAAACCAAGCGATCGTATACCACAACATCTGCTTGTTGCATAAGTCTTAATGCACGAAATGTGAGTAAATCAGGATCTCCAGGGCCGGCACCTACCAGGTAAACTTCACCTGTATTTTGGGTGGTTTCTGTATTTGCAATACGTATTTTTAATTGCTCTTCCGCTTGTTGTTTTTTACCTGAAAAAATAAGTTCTGCAATGCCACCTTGTAAAACATCCTCCCAAAAAATACGTCGTTGTGAGGGTTCGGTTATTTGTTTTTTAACATGCCCCCGGTATTTTTCGGCCAAATGAGCAAGTTGACCAAATGCAGGAGGAATAATGCTTTCTATTTTAGCTCTCAATAAACGCGCTAAAACAGGTGAGGCGCCGCCCGATGACACGGCAGCAATAATGGGTGAGCGATCAATAATAGCGGGGAAAATAAAGCTACACAACGCAGGGTTATCGACCACATTTACCGGAATATTGCGTTTGCTTGCAGTATCTGCGACTAATTGATTGGTTGTTGCGTTATTGGTAGCAGAAACAACTAATCTAAAATTGTTTATATCGGATACTTCAAATGCTTTTTCTTTAATGGACAGCAGGTAGCTATCTTGCATATTTGCAACGGCGGGACTAATTTCATTAGCTATCACTGTAATGACTGCGCCGGCTCTTGCTAATAATTCAATTTTACGCGCAGCGATTTCGCCAGCGCCAATCACTAGACAATTTTGCTGTTTAAGTTTTAAAAAAAGTGGGAAATAATCCATTGCTTATCTTTGATTCTCGAATGCTTTTGAGAATGTTATTATAAGCCACTCTTATGATGATTGAGTATAGTTAAATTTATGATGGAATTTGATTTAGAAGTTGATGCCAGCGGGCTAAACTGTCCCTTGCCTTTATTACGGTTAAAAAAAGGATTGATGGAAATTGAATCAGGCGAAATGCTTAAAATTATTGCAACGGATCCAGCGGCTCATTTGGATATAGGTGTTTATACCGATCAAACGGGTCACACCATTGTTGAGTTCCTAAAACAGAATGGGAAACAGATTTTTTATATCCGGAAGAAATGATTGAGTCTATGAAGATTCGCGTATGCGCCTGAAAAATTTAATGCTCACCTGAGAGGCCGTGAATAAATCAATCCTCAGAGCCTCTTGCAAAATTACGGCTATACCGTAGTTTAACCGCTATATATTGTGTTTTATTAGCTTTTTAAGCTACATGGTGTGGTCTTTTGCAAGAGACTCCTGTTATCAATTTTATCAAAAAGTCACTTGAAAACGGGTATTGAAGGTGGATTTATCAGCACTCTAAAAACTTAGTCGGTAGATTTAAAATGT
>CAYMPX010000319.1:0-3079 GCA_964392135.1 uncultured Methylomarinum sp. | reverse complement strand
CTCATCAACGAGCTGAAATTTAAAATCAATCAGGAAATCCATCCAGTGCGTTAATTCTGTATCGTATTTGGTACCAAACTCCAGAAAGGGTGATATATTATCAATATCTTCACCCACACCAACTGACACAAATCGTTTATACAGGCCACCCAGTCCACCCGAAATTTCCCACTCTGTTTTCGAGTTTCGAATCAGGTCGTAACCAAAAGACGAACCTAAGGATACCTGACTGTCGATGTTCTTGAACGTATCGCGATGATATTCAGCAGAATACACACGCCAGAAAATTTTCCGGTTTAAAAATTGATCATAATAGGAGCTGAGACGATGATTATTAGCGGTTTCAACACCCGATGTTTTACTATAATTCCCGACATAGTCAATAAACAGGCGGGACTTCGCGGTACGACGCTGAGCACCGGCAGTAATGTTACTGTCGACACTATCACTTTCACGGAAGGCGGCTAAACCGTTTGGGTCGCTTAAATCACCATAGATTTTTTTAGGTAAAGTCGTTCCTTTGCGTGGCATGGTTACGACACCTTTTCAGGATTACGACGGTGATTTTTTTTGGTCGGTAATAGTCCTTCTAAGCTGATTTCACTCAATAAACTCTCATTTCCCTGATGTCCATTGGCCTTCGGCTTGGTTTCACCTGTCGGATTTGTCCCCGATATGGCACCGATTTGAGGCCGATTTGACCCCGATAGCGCTTCATTTACCCCCGATAACTTCCCATCGTAACCTAATTTTTTAGTATCAATCAGACCTAACATAAATGCTTGGCCATCTTGTCCTTGTCCGTCATAGCTGAGTTCGTATTGCATTAACTGGCCACGTCTACCGCTGTGGGTAATTAAGTATTCCATCGCTTCCAACCGCTGGCAGTGAACCGCTATCTGAGTCAAACTCCAACCCGTATGTTCTCGGATAACACGGCGACTAAAGCGATAATCACTGACTGCAAGATCTTGTGTTTTGCATTGGCTTTGAACATATTGGTAAATTTGTTGCAGTAGATTTCTGGTCTGTGGGGGCAATTCATCTAATGTCTGGCCCAGGACTTTATTAGCAAGCTGATTGGCCATTTCGATATCACTGAGTTCAACTTCAATAAAATCCAGTGTTTTACCTTGTCGTTTTTCGGTTTTGATGGGTCGTTGATATTGATGGAGTAAAGCAATACTTCTAATGAGTGTCAGGTATTTTGTATGGTCACGCCTCGTGCGTGTTTTTTCATGGACGAAGGTTAAACCTCTGGCATAGGGGTTGATCACTTTTAACGGTTTTAATAAGCGTTGTGCGTTTCTGTGCAAATCGATTAACTCATTTTTATTTTCACTGGCAAAGAGTCCATCCAGTGTTTCATCAATGCGTTGTTGCTCATGGATGGCGGCAGTTTGTTCTTTGTTTTCATCAACGGTTAAAACGATACAACGATTTTTTAACTCTTCGTCCACATCAATGGCCGTGGTGGTCAGGAACAACATCACCGGCCCTTCAACATGGTAAGTCTGCGTTTCCATGTTGCCGGTTACTGCATTTTTTCCGGTACTGGCTATGGTCACTTCACCTTCACTTTGTAACAGTTTTAACGCATAACTGGCCTGGCTTACGCCTTCCTCTTCGGCTATCGCTAAGATCTTATTTTTAAGATTGGTTTCGCCCATATAAAACAGGCTTTGACCTGTCATGGCAGAGTATTGCACCCGTTCTTCTTCGGGCATAAAGTTTAATACCGCATCCATTAAGCTACTTTTTCCGGCGGCACTCGATGACTGAACCATGATGGCCAATGGTTTTTTTAATTTACGGCTGACACTGGCTAAATAACCCACCAGTTTATTGGTTTCCTCTCCAATCACACCGCACTCATTAAAGTCAATGAGTATTCTTTTAAGTAAGTTTTTATCTTTGAGTAGCTCCAGAGCTTCCGTTTTTTCTTGTTCAGTCAGTTCAATGGTTTTGTCTTTAGTCTCCGAACCTTTTTCAATCTGCTCATCTTGCAAGGCTTCTAATTTTAGTAGCACTTTGCCCAGATCTTTTTTAATGACATCAAACTCAATCCGTAATTCACTGGATGCTATCTTAATAAAGGTTTGTCGTTGTTTGGCGTTGTAAAGTTCGAGTGTATCAACGTGAAGCAAGTCCCCCTGGCTCACCATTACATTCACTTTGAGTTGATCATAAGTCAGATTTTTATTCAGTCCTCGCACCCGATAACATCTATCCCCAAAGGCTATTTTGATTTCTCGCTCATTGATTTGTGCTTCAATCTCTATGGGTGTTTTGGGTTGGACGGCAGCAACAGGCTCTAAAGAAGCGGCTAAAACAGAAGGCTTTTCTTCTTTTTTTAGTGGCATTTTTTCTTTTAAACTTTCGTCTTGAAGTTCATCCGTTGATCCGCGCTGTTTCGCCTGTAACATCGGCTCTGCTTTTCTAATCACCAGTCCTAAGCTTTTGGTTGCAGGTTGAACCTGCAAGGCATATTCATTGGCATCCATATTTTTAGGGAATAAGACTCGATAACAATCTATATCATATTTCTTTAACTGCTCGGCTAATTTATCTGCAGCCACATTTCCGGCTTCGTCTCTGTCATAGGCAATCAATACCCGTTTGATTTCATGATTGATAAAGCTGTTTAACAACTCTTCTGTAAATCCATTTACCCCGTAACTGGTTGTGACATTTCTAAAACCATTGACCCAGCAGGTCATGGCATCGATTAAAGATTCACACAGGATAACCTCATCATTCATAACCAGGCTTCTTTCATTCCAAACCCCTTGATGCTCTCCAGGTAAGTACAGATGTTTGGCTGTGCCTTTCCTGAGATTGTTTAAAATCTTACGGCCATAGACTTCTTTAGTTTGTCCGGTGCCATCAATCACAGGCACAACCACAGAGCCATTAAAATGTTCATGGCCACTTTTTCTTAAAATCCCTACACTTTGTAATCGGCCTCTAATCTCAGCACCCGCTTTACGATTCTTCTCAGGCAGGCGATAACTTAAAGTGCGATTGGCAAATCCCAATTTAAACGTACTAATCAGTTCAGGGTAATTCAATCCTCTGG
>CAYMPX010000318.1:0-3098 GCA_964392135.1 uncultured Methylomarinum sp. | reverse complement strand
GAATAGGTAAGATAACAGATATTTTTTGCCCTGATTTATCAGTTATAAATTGTTCATTCATGATGCAGTGCCTTGTATTAATTTAGCGTGTATGGTCTGTTTTTTAATTATTAGTGTTCCAGCTTATTAGCCAGTTTTTTATCCAGTGTTAGCAGTTCAATTTTATGGTTTATTGCTGTAGCCAGGATAATGGCATCAGGTAACTTTATGCGGTGCCGTTGTTTTAAATTAATGGTCTTATCTTCTATGGCGCGATCAATACTAACTTGGGTCATTTGCCCTAGTAATGCGGATATTATTTTAATTTCATCCTGTGTAATATTGGGAAAGCCTAATAGCTCCATGCGAGTGACTGAACTATAGGCGCAGTTTTGTAGATCTATCCCTTTTAGTTTTCTGCCTGAATCAGCGTTACCCTTGATAATACCCAAAATAACATTGGTATCTAATAAGCAATTAATCCCATTCATTGCGCATTTTCCTTTGTATTTCTACTGGGTCGCCTTTAAAGGTAGGTGAATCCTTAAGTATGCCAAAAAAATCATTAAGTGTTGTAAGGGGCTTTTCTTCGCTGACATACTTATTCAGAAATTGCGCTATAAGGTCATTGGTTGATAAATGCGCCCGATCTGCTACTTGTTGAAGTTGAGCGGCTACCTCGTCTTTAAGTTCTACTGTTTGCATGGTTTGTACCTCTGGTATTGAGTGAATTTATTTTAAAATGAATTTGTAACCTCGTGTAACTTTTTGTAACCTTCTGAAAAGTTACACGCCACGCCTTTAGCTATAAGGCTTTCAGAGGTTTGTAACTTTGTAACCTCTGTTTTTCATGTTTGAAGTGTCCGCACTTTTTAAACTTTAAAGGCATTGATACTGATAAACCCATTGGCTGATTGTGTTATCAACGCATCATTTAATAAGTGGTTCCAATCCCTACTTTTTGTTGCAGGGGAATAGGCTCTATACATTTCTTTATACCAGGCTAACTTTTTAAATTGCACTAAATTAAATGGCTCTGGCTGTCTGCCTAAATAATCAAGTATCACATGCTCGCGTTGGTTAATTTTTTTATCTCGTAGCAAGTCGCCAAGCCATGCCAGAATAAGAAAATGCTCCATTAGTTTATTGGCTCTGTGGTGCATTCGTTCTATTGTGATGTCAAAGCCTTTTAAGACAAACTCAACAAAAGGATGATTACATGTTCCCGGTGCTTGCTTTTCATTTTTACGGGATAGGTTAAACGCTGAAAAATAACGATCAATATGGGTTAGGTAATAGTTATCAATGCCACGTCCTGCATATTTGTCACCCGATGCAATTAATAATGATTTTTCCAATAACCTGCCTACGCGCCCATTCCCATCATTAAAAGGGTGGATTCGTTCAAAATAGTAATGAGCAAGTGCTGCTCTTATTAAGCTGGGTAAGTTTAATACTTCTTCGCTATTCATCCATTCAACAAACTTACTCATAAGGAGCTTTATATCAATATGTGCTTGTGGTGGCTTATAGATTCCGCCGTGATCTGCATCACCTACACGGGTTATATTTCCTTTGGGGTTGTCTCTATATTCACCCGGCTTGTATCGCTTATCATCAATACCGCTACTGATTAATTGGTGTAAAGACAAAACAAATGACTCAGAGACCATGAAAACTTGATTATTATCGAGTGCTTTCTGGGCTTCATTCTCTGCAAATTGATAGGCGTGTGTTAAGTTAGAAATTCTAAGCTGGTGTGCTTCTTGAGTGACTTCTTGAGTGGACTCAATAACCTGTAATATGTCATCTTCTGATAACGTGCCACCTTCAATAGTATCGGTGCCGTGAATACTGGATAGTAAGGTTTCTTTTTCTAGCTGGATAGCAATATCAGGTAGTATTGGCAGTGATGAAAAGAGCCTGTAACCATAGTTCACTTTATCTATTAAAGGTTGAATACGCTCTAATTCAATGCCTGTTTGAAAGGTAAATATACCCGATCTATTGGTTTCTATTCTTAAAGGCATAGTGTTATTTTTTACTATTTATGCAATGTCTTATGAAAACGTAAGTTTTTGTTTGTAAAGTGAAACAGGGGTTATTGATCTATTTCATGAAAACTTTTTGTAAAGTTTAGTGAAAGTCGGTGCAGTTAGCTAGTATTAAGTTAATTTATCTGGCTTGTCTTATGTGTGTGATGTTTTGCTGTGGGTTCACTTGTAGCATTACAAATTGCTCCCATCGGTCTAATGCTTCGCGCCTTTCGTCAATATAGCTGTTTTTGTTGTACACGGCATTAATCGCCCCCAGTGAATGATTAAGGCATTTTTCAGCAATATGAGGGGCTACATTTAACTTTTCTAAATGTGTTCTAACGGTACGCCTAAAATCATGGGGTCGTAATACCTCAATGGTTAACGCTTTACATTCAAATAGTCTACGCATGGCGCGCCCCATAACCTTATCAGTCATCATGCCATTTTTACCTGCAAAGACATACACAGGGTCAATATCTTGCAGTTCCTTAATAAGCGTTATGACTTCATGGGTTAAGGGGACTGTCCATTCCTGTAAGGTTTTGGTGTTTTCTTTAGGGATGAACCATTCCTTTTTTTCGAGGTTGATATTTTCCCAGCGTGTTTTTATCAATTCGCCCGATCTAACACCCGTAAGCATTAAAGTTTTTAGTCCATTTTTAACTGGTAAGCTCATTTTAGGCGCGTTGGTAATGGCATCCCAAACCAGCTTAAATTCGTGAGTTTCTAGCCATCGTTCTCGCTTGATTAGCACAATACCTAAATCTTTTTTATCAAGGCTATAAGCGGGGGAACGGTCAATATAGCCTTTACCCTCAGCAAACTTGAATATTTGCTTTAAGTAGGCAACCACTTTTCCAGCATGTGACACCGCGCCACGTTCTACCACAATATCAACGCATTTAGTTAGCGCTACTGTGCTTATGGTACTAATGTTTTTTGTGCCTATGATTGGCTTTATATCATGCTCAATAACTTGTTTAACCGCATCAGGTCTACGCAGGTGGGGGAGTATGCGCTTTTTGTAACTAAAGTTTCGGAGTTCAAAGGTGAAAATAAACCATTGATTAACAAAGAAAA
>CAYMPX010000317.1:1300-3106 GCA_964392135.1 uncultured Methylomarinum sp. | reverse complement strand
TAGCATTTATAGAAAGTACCAATTCAGTGCTTCAATCACAAAAACGAGTCTCTGAAATTTATGAAGTACCTGGCGCTTTAAACTGGATGCTGGAAAATACCACTTTCTCAGGTAAAGCAGGTTTAGGTGGCACTGATTTTAGAAATGATCCTTATACTGTTTATGCGGGGCTTAATTTCAATGTTCCTTTATCTTCACGTAAAGAAGAACGTGAGTTAGCGATTAAAAAGGTAACTGAAAAAAAAGCAATAGATAGCATTAACAGTAAAGTCATGGGTGATATGGCGAAACTAAGGTTATTAGAATCTGAGTTAAAGGCTTCCTCTGTCAGACGTGAGTTTTTAAAGAAAAAAGCGGCATGGATTAAGGAGCGTATTGATAAGGGCTACTCTTCTGAGATGAATACCCTTTGGTCACTAGGGGAAAAAATTAATACGGAGGATGCTTTAGTTGCTAAGAACACACTGCAATCAAAAACGCAAAGACATAGATTAGCGCGTTATGCGGGTGAGCATTGGCAAACTTTATTAGCCTATTTGAAAGGTGATGAAACGGCTCTGGGAGGTTTTGATGGATAAAATTGTCGGGTTAATTGGTCGTGATGAGGTTGTTGCGGATTTAGTGGCAGAAATTCGCAAAGGTAAAAATGTAATTTTAACGGGCGGTATTGGTATTGGTAAGTCTGCGGTACTCAAAACAGCATTAGAGCAAGTCGGTAATCGAATTGATTTAATTATTAGACTGCATGACCATCAAGCGAAAGGGCAGTTTGTAGAAATGGCTAGGCAAATGCTAACACTAGGGTTATTAACGGCTCAAGAGCTAGATTTACCGGTTCAGTTTCACGGTGTACCTGCTGCACAAATTGAATGGAAAGATATACGAAATCGAGTAAACCGTATGAGTATGCGAGATTTAACCCAGACAATTATTCCTGCACTGGCAAAATCAGAAAATAGACCTGTGATCGCCGTGGATGATTTAACTACGCTGACACCTACGCAAATGTCTTTCTGGCTGGCGATATTTGAACATGCTCAAGTGTTGGGTTGTGCTTCTGAGAAAAAAGCGAGAGTTAAAAAACTGTGGTGGAAGATGAAAGAGATTCAGATTAAGCCACTGCCTGCGCCTGTGGTTAAGGAAATGGTGAAAGCATACATTACAGATAAAGGAATGCTGATTGAATCCCCGGATCAATATATAGCGCATGTTGTAAAGCAATCAAGCGGGATACCACAAGCCATATTCGATATGTTAGAAGAATCTAGCAAAGAACGGATTATAGATAAGCGTAAAGTTAGAGAAATGCGTCATGATGCTGGAGTTCGGTATTTGGATTTTACGCCTATGGTTATGCTGTTAGGGGCGTTGATTGTATCAATGCGCTATATTGGTATGGGAACGGGGGATAAGACCTTATACATTATGGGAGGTATGGGAGCTGCTTTGTTTTTAACTTTTAAGTTTTTTATTTTTAAAGGAGTCGGACGGTGAGTGTAGTAGATACTGAGTTAGAAGAGGAAATATTATGGGCAAATGGAATGGTTTTTTTTAAAAGTGATGATGACAAGGAAAAGTTTTTACCACCTTTAGATAACTGCTGTGAATGGATGAAAGGTTTTTGCGCTGCAATGGCTGACTATGATCTTAACCACGAAAATTCTAGTATTCAGGAAGCCTTAGTAAACAAAGGCATTAAGGGAGAATTACTTGAAGTTTGTTTAATCTCTGCTGAAACTATTTTTTCTGGTGATGAATGGGAACGTATTCCTGATGTGCCGATAAGAGCTACATGTTAGCCGCTAC
>CAYMPX010000317.1:0-1200 GCA_964392135.1 uncultured Methylomarinum sp. | reverse complement strand
GATGAATGGGAACGTATTCCTGATGTGCCGATAAGAGCTACATGTTAGCCGCTACCCATATAGCCTTTTCCTCTGCGCTTTATCTAGGCGGTGCTGCTGTATTTGAGTATGAAACCAGCATAATAGGTTGGGCGATTGCTGCGCTATTCTCATTAATGCCGGATATTGATTTACCCACCTCAAAAGTTGGCAGACCGTTGTTTTTTATTTCGGTGCCATTGGAAAAGCATTTTGGTCATCGAACTATTACCCACTCAGTTATTGGTGTTGGCATACTCTGTTTATTAGCCTCACCTCTGTACTTTACTTTTCCTTTGTATTTCTGGGCTATCTTAGGCGGTTATTGGTCGCATTTACAGATTGATATGTCCAATATTCGCGGGGTTGATTTGTTTTGGCCATCACCTATCCGCGTGGTAATGCCTGGAAAAATTAAATTTCGTTTAGAGGTTGGCAGCAAGGCAGAAATGATTGTTTTCGTGTCAATGCTTGTGTTTTCTGCTGGTCTGTATCCTATGAGTAATATGGGATTAAGAACGGGGCTGCATAAATTATTGCGTAATTTTGATATTGCACGAGATGAATATGTGAAAGTGCAGGGTACTAATTTTTATTCACTGGAATTAAAAGCCATTGATAATTTAACGCTAGAACATATTGAATGTAACTGTCCAATATTGGGCGCATGGCAGGGTGGTTTGATTGTTGAATATAACGGTAAATCTAGGGCAGTAGGTGAGAGTGAGGTTAATCATAATTTGTTTCCTACGGAAGCTGTACTTATCAAAGGCGAACCGTTACGGGTAATTACGCAGCGAGTTAATATGAATGGCCGCTCATTGCGTTGGTTAGTGAATAATTTGCAGTCTAATCATGAATATTACTTGTTGGGTGAGCTGTTTGTTGATTCTGGCATGATGGTCAATGTAAATGATATTGAGCTGTATCATCCGGTGATGCTTAGTGGCAGCACGGTTAGGTTGCACTATGCTAAGGCTGAGGATCTTAATGAGTATTTGAACATGGTGGCTATTCGGGGGGAGGTTGTGGTGCAGTTTTGGTTGAGGCCGGGGGATGAGAGTGTGGAGTTTAATTTTGTAGGGAAGAGCAACTCTTCTGCTATGCCTGACCTTTTGAGAGATTTAATGTAAGGCGATATTAGTTATGGCTGTAGGTTTTTTTGTGATGCCTTTATTCTTT
>CAYMPX010000316.1:0-3120 GCA_964392135.1 uncultured Methylomarinum sp. | reverse complement strand
ATTTCGAGTTCGCAAAGTGGTGTTTTTATTCCTCCCCTAAATGCGGGATAATCAGATTTAATCCTCTCAACCTACTATCAAATCGTGCGTTTTTTATATCGTTTAAATAGGGCAACAATTAAATACAGGCTTGTTAGTACCCAGTGTTAAAATAAATAAAATCCATCAAAACGAGTCGTTTTATGCCCCATTCCGCACAAATTTTAAGACGCTACGAACTGATCCTCACTTCTGCGGGTGAAGGCATTTATGGTCTAGACAGTAAGGGTAAAGCCACTTTTGTTAACCCTGCGGCTATTGCTATGACAGGATGGACAGAAGAGGATGTTATTGGTGAATCAATACACGCTCAACACCACCATAGCAGAGTCAACGGCGAGCATTATCCACAGCCGCAATGTCCTATTTATGCCGCCCTACAAGACGGTGAAATTCATCATGTGACTGATGAAGTGTTTTGGCGTAAAGATGGCAGTTGCTTCCCTGTTCACTATACCAGTACACCCATTTGGGAAAACAATCTCATTGTTGGTGCCGTGGTTGTTTTTCAGGATGTCAGTAAACTAAAACAAGCTGAATCTGAACTCGCTGTTTTGCAGCGTTACAATGAGCTGGTGCTGTCTGCTGCGGGTGAAGGTATTTGCGGTTTTGACTGCGAAGGCTTAGTCACTTTCATTAACCCTGCTGCCGCCTCAATGTTGGCTTGGCCCGATCAACAATTTTCTGATCAAACTATCCATAACATTTTAGGCCGAGATATGCCTAACGCTGAAGAATACTGCCCTATTCACAATATTATGCAGGGTAAAAAACGCTTTCAGGCCTCTGACATATTATTTTGGCGGAACGATGACTCTAGTTTTCCTGTTGATTTTGTCAGTACGCCCATCATGGAAAATGATAAGTTACAGGGCGTTGTCGTTATTTTTAGTGATATTACAGAACGTAAAAAATCCCAAGAAAAACTTAAATTAGCCTATACAGAAATCGAACAGTTAAAAAACCGTTTACAAGCAGAAAATAGCTATCTACAAGAACAGGTCAATCTAAATCATAGCTTTGAAGATATTTTAGGACAAAGTGAACCATTAAAAACAGTCTTGTTTCAGGTTGAGCAAGTTGCGCCAACAGAAACCAGTGTATTAATTCAAGGTGAAACTGGCACGGGGAAAGAATTGATTGCACGTGCCTTACACAACCTAAGTCAACGTAAAGAACGCACCTTAGTGAAAGTAAATTGTGCGGCCCTGCCTGGTAATTTAATTGAGAGTGAATTATTTGGCCATGAAAAAGGCAGTTTTACTGGAGCGACTTCTCGGCGTATTGGCCGATTCGAACTGGCTGATAAAGGCACTATTTTCTTGGATGAGATTGGCGAATTACCCCTAGAGCTTCAATCAAAATTATTACGGGTATTACAGGAAGGTGAAATTGAGCGTTTGGGTGATTCCAAAACCATTAAAATTGATATCAGAATTATTGCTGCTACCCATAGAAACCTTAAACAGATGGTTGAAAACGGAGATTTTCGAGAAGATTTATTTTATCGCCTGAGTGTTTTTCCATTAACACTCCCTCCCTTGCGCGAACGTAAAAACGATATTTCGTTGCTGGTTCACTATTTTGTGAATAAATACGCTAATAAAATGAGCAAGCAGATTAACAACATTTCCGAATCAAGCATGGATAAATTACAGCGTTATCCATGGCCAGGCAATGTACGTGAACTGGAAAATGTCATCGAACGGGCTGTTATTTTATCGCCTCAGAAAAGTTTGGTTATTCCAGAGTTACTGATACCCGCGAATAACCATAAAGTCAGGACTTCAGACAAGCTGGTACCTCTTACTGAGTTAGAAAAAACGCATATTATCAGAGTATTAAAAACGACTGACTGGAAAATTTCAGGCGAAGAAGGTGCGGCATCTATTTTAGAAATACATCCTAATACTCTGCGCTCACGTATGAGTAAATTAGGTATTCGTCGTTCAAATACCACCTTGTAACAGTATTTCGTCCATTCACTATATTTCGTATATTACTTATAGTTTCAACCCTACTCTAATTCCATATAAACAACATCAACCCACTGTTTTAATTATTGTTTTATTCATAATATTCCTTTGGCATAACTCATGCAATAACTCTTATCAATCACTAGATTATTTTTCTAGTACAGAGAATTCCAGAGGATACCTCATGAAAATTAAAACCATTGTTTATTCATTTGCTCTATTAATAGAGGCCATATTAAATACAGCAACTGCCAGCGAAACGAATATCATTAAACCAGTATTCAGCAATTTACCGTCATCGCCTATAGCGATTACTCAAACAACACGGATGGATAATGAATTACTTTCATGTAAGACAGCTTCAATAGCTAATACCTTGCTCATTGAAGCCCAAAGCAGCATTTCACAAAAAGATAACTTTTTGCCAAAATCATTGGAATATTTAAATGATATTGTTCAAGATACCTACAATACCATGCGTAATGGAGTAATCCGTTATGTAACTCAAGAAGTTGCTTTGTCCTTATTCAATTTCAGTGTTGATGGCTTTGCTGCTGAAAATATTGCCAGTTATGTTTCTGATGGTACCAAACCTTACTTACCTTTCAAGTTTGCTAATGGCGTAAAAATCACCAAGGTCACACCTAAAGGTGTGACCATTATTTACAGAACAGAAATGCCAATTACTAAACATCACAGGTATGCCACCCAGCTTGCATTAGCAGGGAAAGCCTCTACCAAAACAACTATATGTAACGATATGGAAATGGTTGATGATTTACTTGGGCGTCATATCGTTATTCAATATGACTATTATGATGCTAATGGAGAATTCTTTAGTTCATTTACTATCAATAGTTGATTTTACCGCTTGAATTTCAAAAATAGCTTTTTTATTACCATTTTAGGCTCTGTTGACATTTGCTAACTACATCATCGAATAAAGATGAGAGCAGAGGCAAAATGAATGAAAAATAAGTAGTTTTTGCTCCACTTTTCAAAGCGAGAAAAGAGGCGACGGAATTGTTTAATTTTTCCGATAAAACTCATATTGAGCGGGTTGACTTCTAAGAAAAGATCTTTTTTTGAGCCTAAAATTCGTTAA
>CAYMPX010000315.1:0-3120 GCA_964392135.1 uncultured Methylomarinum sp. | reverse complement strand
CACTATTCGATGGTTCAGAAGAATCAAGCACTTCATTTAACCGCATCACAACTTCGGGCAATGAAAATAAAGTTTCAACTTGAGAAACTAACATTTGGATATTCACTTAAAGAGCTACCTCCACCCCAGGCTGTCAAAATAACGACCTTTATTAAATTATATTTTCCCCGTTCTTTAGATTTAATTTTCCGAGGCATTTTATTCAGGAAGTGAGGCTTTAGCCTCGCCAGATATGCGGGGACTAACGTTACACTTCCATTAACCAAGATCCAAAATAAAAGCAAGTAAAATACAGTCATAATGGCTTCGACAAGCCATACCCACTCTTGCTTTCTACAACAAAGCACAAAATAATTATTCACACAGAGATTGCCACGAAATAATAATTTCGTTTATCTTTTTCCAAATAAAACAGGTGATTTCACTTTTGCTTTATCCTGCAAACAAAAATAAGCGGCCTCATCAAAACTCATTTTTAATGATTGGGTGCTTTTCTTTTCTACTAAGAATTTTTCTGCTTCAACAGCCGTTAAGTCTTTCATTACCCGTGTTGCAATACATAAGCAAGGCTTCGCATATCTTTTTCTATCGTCCTGCTTATTCACTGAATTTTTAACTTCTCGCTCAACACATTGTTTAGCAAAATCATGCTCAAACTTATGTTTTTTCAAATCACTCACTTCAACACCATGTGAGTGATCAAAAACGTTATGCTTAGCTGAAACAACTTTCTTAGGCTGATCATCAGAACATGCCGTTAAAGCAGCAGAAATAACTAGACTGGTTAATAGTGCAGAAATAAAGTTTTTGGTTTTGATAGGCATTTTCATAAAATAAACGTTTGTCGAACCACTAAAATAACCGTGAACTTTATCATTTTATCAGCGGATATTCTAATTTGCTAAGTAATTTTACTCGCAAAAACTCGATCAAACAGCGATATCCATCCTGCCATGATTCGGCTGATTTGCTTTCTCAGAATTTTCTAACTCGCATATTCAGTTAATTTTTAGAAAAAAACATTAATCCCATTGAAACAGTTTCCACTGATTAATCTGTGTCCCTTTGTCCAAATCACTTCGTCTTACATCCATATTGCCATCGCCATCGGTATCAATAAGATAATAGGCAGGTCCTACAACGGGTATTATTTTTACCATATAAAGTTGACCATTTTTACGAAATTCCTGAATAGTTTTTTCCCCTTTACGGATAATGGTAATATCAGGCTCCAATGTTTCACCACTTTGCACAGGCATTGGTAATTCGGGTGGTTCAGGAACGGGGGCAAGTCTCTCGGTCGGCTCAGCTATTACAACATTTACAATGAGCATCAAACCTAAAGCTAAATACTGGCGCATGATACTTCCTCTATCATCAATTAAGGTTTTTATCATATTACAGTTTTCTTAAGGCTGCTAAAATTAATACAGGAGAAACACAATGAATAATTTTAAATATCTCGGCTCGACAGTAATAGGGCTGTTATTTTTACTGATCTTATTCAATGCGTATACAACCGTTCCTGCGGGACATAATAAAGTAGCTACTTTATTCGGTAAAGTTCAGGACGAAGCCTATCCGGAAGGCTTTCATATCGTAAACCCACTATTAAATTTTGTCAGTTTTGACCTGAGACAACAGACATATACCTGGGAGAAAGTAAAGGTACCCTCCCAAGACAAGTTAAAGACCTCAATGGATATTTCAGTGGCTTTTCGGCTGGATGCAGCTAGAACCCCCGATATTTTACAAAATACGGGGGAACTAAAAGATGTTGTTACCAAGCATATAACCCCCAAAGTGCGTTCTTTATTAAGAGAAGCCGGAAAAACAGTGAAACAATCGCAAGATTTTTTTCTTGATCAAGTACAACAAGATTTACAAACCTATATGGAAGATGGGCTGGTTGAATACTTACAAGACAAAGGCGTGATTGTAACGGCGGTATTATTTCGGGATATCACCCTGCCGCAGGTCGTCACCTCGGCGGTGATTCAGACCAAAGAACGCCAAGAGCAATTAGAGCGAGAGAAAGCACAATTAAAAATTGTCGAGCAGCAAGCTCAGCAACAGGTTAAACAGGCTGAGGCTAGAGAAATGGCGGCTGTTGCCGATGCGAATGCGAAAAAAACCATGGCGGATGCAAAGGCATATACAATATCTAAAGAAGCTACCGCTCAGGCAAAAGCAAATCAATTGTTAGCAAAATCACTTACGCCGGCTTTGATTCGATATAATGCAGTTGATAAATGGAATGGTAAATATCCGCAAACCTTAATGGGTGGCAAAATGGACGGTGTGATTTTAAATTTGCCTGGCTCAACTAAATAACAACTTAAAAAAATACAATGTTTGAAATAGAATACGAATTCCGAGAAGATGATTTAGTGCATTTTAATGAGTTACGACTCAAAAATGATGAGGAAATGCAGAAAACCATCCGCAAAAGTCGATTGCTGGTACCGGGTGCGATGCTGTTAATAGGCATGTTTTATTATTTCTATTACGCCGACATGACCACCACCGTTTATATTACTTTATTAGCAGTTGCCTGGGGTATCGTTTCACCCTATGTGATGAAAATGGATATGCGCAGGCAGTTTCTTGAAAAGTATACGGAAAAAGAAAAAGCGGATATGTTTGGACTACATACCTTAAAAATAGAGCCAGATTATCTGGCAGAAAAATCACCTGGTGGCAAACATAAAAATTACTGGAAAGATATGATGCGGGTAGATTATGTAGACAAATACGTCCATATCTATCTGGATTTAGATTCCGCAATCGTTATACCTGTAGAAACAATAAAGAGTGGTGATTTAGAAAAGTTTGCAGAGCAAGCAGATAAGATGATTGATCGCTTGAGCTAATGCACTGTTCTTTATGCTGGATAACTAAATAAATCGACAAAAATATTTATATCAGGGTGGGCAAACGTTTTTCATGCCCATCTTTTCATAAAGCGTATCAGACACTTAATCGAGCTTTAATTACAGCGCCCCATCTCTTTTCTGAATGTAATAACGGCAAGCATCAACACAATACCCTTTATTAGAATAGGGGCCACTAATTTTATCGACAGTAAAAAACCACCACTGGCCTGCATCATTAACAAAA
>CAYMPX010000314.1:0-3124 GCA_964392135.1 uncultured Methylomarinum sp. | reverse complement strand
TATGTGCTTTAGCGGAGTCTTTAGCTAAATATGCTGAGATTTCTGTGGTAGCGCCGGATAAAAATCGTAGTGCAGCCAGTAACTCATTAACCCTGGAAATGCCATTAAGAGCGTACCACGCTGAAAATGGCTTTATTCGTGTGGATGGCACACCAACAGACTGTGTGCATCTAGCGGTGACAGGATTGTTGGAAGAAGAGCCGGATATGGTGTTTGCAGGTATTAATCATGGTGCAAATTTAGGTGATGATGTGCTGTACTCTGGGACAGTGGCAGCCGCCACAGAAGGGCGGTTTTTAGGTTTGCCAGCGGTTGCTATTTCATTGACCGGAAGTAATCCTCAGCATTTTGAAACAGCCGCCGATGTAGCCGCTGTTTTATTAAAGAATATTGTGCAAAACCCTCTGCCTAAAGATACCTTGTTAAATGTCAATGTACCTGATGTTCCTCTGGCTGATCTAAAAGGTTATCAATCAACACGGCTAGGACAGCGACATAAGGCGGAGCCAGTGATTAAATCGTCTGATCCAAGAGGCAGAGATATTTATTGGGTAGGTCCGCCAGGCAGTGAACAAGATGCGGGGCCAGGGACTGATTTTTATGCAATTAAGAGGGGGTATGTTTCTGTTACGCCTTTACAACTGGATTTAACACGTTATGACCGGATGAACGATATAGAAAAATGGCTAACCCAGAGGGATGAAGTGTGAATCAACGCCTGCAAGGGATAGGCATGACATCACAACGAACCCGTAATCGAATGATTCATCGTCTAAAGGAACAAGGGATTTGTAATGTAAAGGTGTTGCAAGTGATGGCTGATACACCGAGGCATATATTTGTAGATGAGGCTTTAGAGAGCCGGTCTTATGAAGACACCTCTTTACCTATAGGCTATAACCAGACCATTTCTCAACCTTATATCGTCGCAAAAATGACAGAGCTATTACTGGAGAATGGCGCGTTATCTAAAGTACTAGAGATAGGTACAGGGTGCGGTTATCAGACGGCAATAATTGCACCGCTGGTTGAGAAAGTGTATACCGTAGAACGGATTGCCCCCTTGCTAAAAAAAGCCAAGGATAATTTGTGGGATTTAAAGCGTAAAAATATTAGTTATCAACATAACGATGGAAGTTGGGGCTGGGCTGATAATGCCCCTTATGACGGTATACTGGTTGCCGCCGCACCGAATGCAATACCTGAGGTATTATTGAAGCAAATGTGTATCGGTGGGGTCATGTTAATTCCTGTGGGTGAGGTTAATAATCAAACCTTACACAAAGTGACCCGCACAGAAGAGGGCTACCAGGATGAAGTTTTAGAGTCGGTCAGTTTTGTGCCTTTTTTATCAGGAAAAATGAATGTTTAAGACAATGTATGACAAAGCTTTAGGATGGGCAAGACATCGACATGCGGTAAAGTATTTAAGCGCATTAAGTTTTGCTGAATCTTCATTTTTCCCTATACCGCCAGACGTTATGTTAGCACCTATGGCACTGGCACAACCGGAAAAAGCCTTGCGTTTTGCTTTGTTAACAACCCTTTTCTCGGTGTTAGGGGGGATGTTAGGTTACAGTATAGGCTTTTTTATGTTTGATTCTATTTCATCCTGGTTACAGGGAACACACTATTGGGATAAATATTTACTGGCAGAGAGCTGGTTTAAAGACTGGGGTTTTTGGGCGATTTTTGTTGCGGGTTTCTCTCCTATACCGTACAAGGTATTTACTATTGCCGCAGGGGCGTTACAGATGTTTTTCTTGCCCTTTGTACTGGCATCAATAGTGGGGCGCGGTGCGCGTTTCTTTCTGGTTGCTATGTTAATAGGCGCAGGGGGAGAGCAGTTAGAGTCCAGGTTACGGCAATATATGGATATATTGGGCTGGGCTGTGGTCGCTTTGGTTGCTATAGGCGGGGTTACTTATAAGTATTTATACTAACACTGGCATAGGCTACAGAAATAGCTGGCACGTTGGGCAATTTTTAATTGTTGTATCGGTGTTGAGCAGTGGATACATGCTTTATTGGTTCGCCCATAAACTGCTAAAGACTGTTGAAAATACCCCGGTTTTCCCTGTTCATTAACAAAATCCCGCAAGGTAGTTCCCCCTTGTTTTATTGCCTGTTGCAATACGATTTTTATACAGTCAGCTAATTTCTGATAGCGTTTTAAGGCTATTTGTCCAGCATGTATGCCGGGGTGTATGCCTGCCATAAAGAGCGCTTCACTGGCATAGATGTTGCCAACACCCACCACATTATGACCGTCCATAATAAAAGACTTAACCGTTGCCTTTCTGTTTTTCGCTAAATAATATAGATGCTCACCTGTAAATTGCTCAGATAAAGGTTCAGGACCTAATTGCCGGATCAGTTTGTGTTGTTGAATAGGTTTTGAGGTGGATAGAATGCAGCCAAACCGCCGCGTGTCATTAAAACGTAATATGGTATTATCAGCAAATACAAAATCGACATGATCATGTTTGCCCGCAAGCTGTTCTGTATCGACGATGCGTAAACTTCCCGACATGCCCAAATGTAAGATAACAGTTTCAGCATGATGGGTTTCTAATAAAATATATTTTGCACGGCGGCTGACGGTGTTAATGGTGGCTCCCTGTAGTAATTCAGGCAGGTTAGCAGGTATAGGCCAACGTAATTGCGCTTGTCGAATAATTACATGGGCAATGGTTTTGCCTTGGATATGAGGGCGTATGCCTCGGCAGGTGGTTTCAACTTCAGGTAATTCTGGCATTTAATAAGTAAAAAGGTGATGGTATCGTATAGGCTGGGTTAGATTTTTAAGCGTAGCAAAAAAAATGTAACCCCGGCGTTCTTCTTGACAAATAGCATATTTAGTAGAGAAAATGATTTTCAACTGTTACTATCGTAACATTATTACTCAATATTTTTTTGTTAAGGGTGCTTTTTGGCTCACCGTTTGCATGTTTTTTAGAAGAAAACAAGATTTACAGTGCCTTACAGTTTGGCAATGTTTTATACTCGATGTTCAAGTTTTTAGTTATTGAAATCTGAAGGTTCAGTGAAATCAAGTGATACGAAGATAATTTATTAGCGATTGGGGCGCAGTGCTTTAGCCTGCTGTTGCGCCAATGAATGC
>CAYMPX010000313.1:0-3133 GCA_964392135.1 uncultured Methylomarinum sp. | reverse complement strand
AAATCTTTAATTTCAGAACAATGCGTATTAAAAATTAAATTGGCGGAGGTATTGTTGAAAGAACTAGCCGATAAAATAAAAGCAAAAGAAATCGTCCATGAGTCAAAACCTGATCTTACCTCGGACTTATATCAAGGTTATGTGATGGATGCACAACGTCAAAGGCATGCAAATTTAAGTGCGGGATATAAAAAGTATATTGATATTAACAATGCCCCGCCTGTCATTGAATTATTTTAAAAAGAGGCTTTAAAATGAATGCCAATGTATTAACAGAAACCATTAAACTGAAATCTGAATGGTATAAAAAGTTATTTGATAATACCCATGATGTTATTTTGGATATTAATTCAAGAGGACAAATAGAGCAAGTTAATGCGACCTTTGCTACGGTGTTTGGCTATACGCAAGATGAGGCTATGGGCACTAATATCAGTCTTTTTATTGCGGATGCATTGGGTGGTATTTCATTTGAGTTTTATAGTAAAAAAATAAATCATTTAGATGAAGTGTTTATTCATAACTTTACCGGGGTAAAGAAGAGTGGTATACGGTTTCCTGTTCAGGTAGCAATCACTCAGGTACATTGTGAATCAAATTTAAATTTTATTGTTTCAATCCGTGATAATTCTTTTAAAGAGACGTCCAGAGATGAGTTAGAGCGTCAAGAGTTTCTATTGAGACAAAGCCATAACTATGCGGGTATTGGTCATTGGCATTATGATTTATGTTCACAACAATTTTATTTGTCAGCAGGTGCTAAAGCTATCTTAAGTATTTATACCTTAGGTCATAAGGTTAAGCTTGATGCCTTGGTTAAATGTATTGATCCTGCGTACAAAAAGAATCTGTCAGATGCTATAGGCGCTTGTTTAATGGGAGATAAAATTGATGAGGAAATTAAACTTTTAAAGGCTGATGGCTCGACAGTATGGTTGCATTTTCAAGGGAATATTGAGTTTAACTATGGTTTTCCTGTGAGTGGACATGGCATTATACATAATATTACTCAGCGCAAATTAACTGAATTTAAAGAATCCAGTCTGGGTTTTGTTGTTGAACATTCATTGGATGAGATTTTTATTTTTGATTGTGAAACCTTACAGTTTATTGAAGTGAATAAATTAGCAAGAAGTAACTGGGGGTATGCTAAAGAGAGCTTAGTATCCATGTGTTGTTTTGATATTCTCAATGAATTTGACTTTTTATCTTTTAAAGCATTATTGCAACCTTTGGTGAATGAGGAAAAGAGCAAAATAAAATTACAGGCGCATGTACAACGTCAGGATGGGCGTCAATATTTGCTTGAGATAAAAATTAAGAAAATGCAGTATGGCGAAAAAGCTGTTTTTGTGGCTTTTGCTGATGATATAACGGAACGTGAAAACTTAGTAGATGCGTTATATAAAGCAAAGGAAGTAGCAGAACGAGCGAATAAGGCAAAATCAGAGTTTTTATCGCGTATGAGTCATGAATTACGTACACCGATGAATGCTATTATAGGGTTCTCTCAACTGATGGGGTTTGAATCATTGAATGTTGAGCAAAAGGAGTATTTAAATGAAATTACCAAGGCAAGTTCTCATCTATTAACACTGATTAATGATATGTTAGACCTATCATGTATAGAGGCTGGACGAGTCTCTATTTCTATAGAAGCACTTGATGTTAGTGAATTGATACAGGATATATGCTTATTAGTACAGCCTGTGGCAAAGAATTATGGTGTCACTGTAATTAATAATCTCAGAGACGGGATCTATTTACAGGGCGATAGAGTCCGTTTAAAACAAGTGATTTTGAATTTAATTTCAAATGCTGTGAAATATGGCCGCCAAGGGGGTGAGGTAAACATTAACTATCATCTGGATGATAAAGGCTGCGGTGTGATAGACGTTGTTGATCAGGGTGCAGGTATTCCGCCAGAAAAAGTAAGTTCTCTCTTTACCCCTTTTGAGCGTTTAGGTGCAGAAACTACCCAGGTTGAAGGGACGGGCATAGGCTTGACGATTGCTAAACAAATGATGGAGCTGATGAATGGTGAGATTGGTGTTGATAGTAAACCAGACGTAGGCAGTTGTTTTTGGGTCGCATTGCTCCTGGCAAAAAAGACGGAAGCTAAAAGGGAGGTGCTTGAGGTTAATGGACAGTCGCTGAAGTTAATCAATGCCAGCAATAAAAGCATCTTATATATAGAAGATAACCCTGCAAATTTAAAGCTGGTTGAACGATTATTGGCTAAATATACAAATTGCTATTTTTTTTATGCTCCAACGGCAAGTGTTGGTTTGGAGTTGGCAAAAGTGCATCAGCCTGATTTGATATTGATGGATATACATTTACCCGGTATCTCTGGTATTCAGGCCAAAGCCTTAATGGATGATGACCCGGAGTTGGCTCATATTCCTGTTATCGCAGTGAGTGCAAGTGCTTTAGCTGAAGATATTGAAATAGCTAAAAAAGCGAGTTTTGTCGATTATATTGTTAAACCGTTTCAATTTGATGTGTTTCTTGAAAAAACGGGGCGATATCTAAAGAGTTAAATTTGACACAGTGCTCAAATAGTCCACGCTGGAGGTGCCTTGATAAGGTCTGGGTGATGGGACTGCTTAGCTATTTTGTTAGCAGAATATTTTTGGTGTTAAAGTTGTATTGAATGCTTAACGAACGCGTACGGAATAAATTCGGCATCTGGCGCAGTCGTATGTTCGTATTCAAGGCGTAGAAATAGGCGCATAGCAGGCTACATAACTATTTCTATAAAGCAGAAGACGGACATAAAGGCAAGTGAGTTGTCGAAGTTGTTTTTATGCACGTTCCTAAAGGGAGTTTAAAGTAATGATTCGTGTCTTATTAGCCGATGATCATGATGTTGTTAGAGAGGGTGTTGAGAGGGTTTTAATGGCTGAAGGTATGGAAGTCGTCGCTCAAGCTGAAGATGTCCCTACGGCGAAAATACTTTATGAAAAAGTGAAGCCCGATATATTAGTAATGGATATGTCTATGCCAGGCGCTGCGGGTGTAGATGGTATCACTCAAATTATGCAACACGATCCGGCAGCTAAAATTGTGGTTTTTTCAATTCATGAAAACCCCGAACTGGTAGAGCGGGTATTGGAGCTGGGAGCATCTG
>CAYMPX010000312.1:0-3133 GCA_964392135.1 uncultured Methylomarinum sp. | reverse complement strand
ATGTATGTATAGTTACCTGATGTATCAGTTGCGCTTAAATAACCGTATTGCCCCAACATTTGATTAAAATCAATAGCATCACCATTAAAATCATTAGCCAGCACATTCCCGCTCATGTTTGCAGTCACACCGACAATCATAGCACCATTATCATCATTTGCCTGGGGTCCTGCACTCGCGGCAGCTACTGCTGCTGCCGCTGCCTCTGCAGCTACTGCCGCTGCCTCTGCATCTGCTATTGTTGTATTTGCTGTTGCAGAAGAAAACCTGGCCGCAAATACGCTAGAACTACAAATAACTAAAAGTGGTATGAATAAATACGTGTATTTTTTTAACATAGCGAGTAATTGTCCTATAGAAACATCCTCAATTAAGTTCAGAGTAGTTCATTTACTTATATAGTCAAGAGACGAGAAGGCGAATTGTTATTTTCAATCTTATTCCGCCAAAATATTTAGCCCTTTCAACAAAGTAAGTGCTTCATGCAACGGATAATCTCTCAAATACAAACTTTTTTCTTCAGCCTCTTTATCCTTTTCTGCTTTTTTAGACTTTTTTCCATTTCCATTCGTCAAATGATGCGATAAATCTGCCTCTTTCACCGGTTTAAATGAGGAAGCCTTTAAAGACTCCAGTTTCACTCTAGCCAAGCTAACATCTGGCTCTATCCCTTCCGCCTGTATAGATCGACCTGAAGGTGTGTAATAACGCGCTGTTGTTAACTTAACCGCACCATTACCGCTAGTAGGCAGAATGGTTTGCACAGAGCCTTTACCAAAGGATTTTTCACCCATAATAATAGCCCGTTTATGATCCTGTAAGGCACCTGCCACAATTTCTGATGCCGATGCCGAGCCTGCATTAATCAAAACAACAATCGGTATACCGTTAACCACATCACCGGGTCCTGCATTAAAACGCATTTGTGAATTTTTAATTCGTCCTTCGGTATAAACAATTAAACCTTTTTCTAAAAAGGCATCACTCACTTCAACCGCTGCATTTAACACCCCCCCTGGATTATTTCTTAAATCTAATACCAGACCTTTTAAATCGACTTTATTCTGTTTTTTCAGCTCAGCAACCGCATCAATAACACCTTGCCCTGTTCTTGACTGAAAACTGCTAATGCGAACATAGCCATAATCTGCCTCAAGCAGCTTATTTCTAACGCTTTTAACTTTAATAATCGCTCGGGTAATGGTTATTTTAAGTGGTGCTTCAGCCTCCTCTCTAATAACGGTTAGCAAAATATCGGTATCAGGTTCACCCCGCATAAGTTTCACAGCGTCCCCCAGACTCATACCTTTTACCGGTTTCTCATCCAGCCTGACAATCAAATCTCCCGCTTTCATTCCTGCGCGTGCTGCCGGGGTATCATCAATAGGTGAAACAACCTTGACAAAACCATTCTCCATCGTCACTTCAATACCCAGACCACCAAACTGCCCTGTGGTGCCTTCTTTTAAACCCTTATATTGCTCAGCATCTAAATAAGCAGAATGCGGATCTAACCCCGCTAACATGCCTTTAATCGCATCTTCCAATAGCTTTTTATCCGAGACAGGCTCTACATAATCCCTTTTAATACGCCCAAAAATATCGGTAAACCTTCGCAGGTCTTCATAAGGCAAAGTAACTGTGTCTGTCTGAACTGCAACGTCGCTGTTGCCTTTTTCGGCAATAACAGTGCCACCAATGCTCAACAGAACACCTAAAATGACACCCAGAAACAAAACTAAACTATTTTTCTTTTTAAGCATGTATTTTACCACTCCAACTATTAGGTTGCTATCCAACCTTTCCATACCGAACTTTTCGGCACCATTTGACCGGATCAACCGGCTTACCTTTTTTTCTAACACCAAAATATAACCCCGCAGTTGACTGACCGCCACTTTGACCCACTGTTGCAATAACAGTCCCGGCATCCACCCAATCGCCTACTGATTTATACAAACTTTGATTAAATGCATACAGCGTCATGTAACCTTTTCCATGGTCAATAATAGTTAACAATCCATAGCCTCGCAACCAATCTGCATAAACAATTCGACCGCGCGCTACGCCTCTAATATAATTGCCCGCTTTGGCTTTAATTAACACACCATCCCATCGACTGTCAGAACGCTTATCAGCAAACCGTTTAACTAACCTGCCTTTAAGTGGCCAGGGTAACTTTCCCTTTAATTTAGAAAATGTCTTTACTGCACCTTCGTTTAAAGGAAAACTGTCAATCACTTCTTGCTGTAATGACAAAAGCAACAATTTCAATCGTTTCTCACTGGCTTTAAAGCGGTTTAACTGCTGTTTTTTTGAAGTAAATTGTCGCTTTATTTTTATCAGTAATCGCTCTCGTTCTGACTTTGTTTTTAACAAAGTCGATCGCTGTTGTTTTCTGTTATCTAACTTCGATTGCAGCAATTCCTGCTTTTTTACTTGCTCCGATTCCAATTCACTTAAAACCTGTAAATCATTATTAATTCGAGTGATTTTTTGTAATCGCGCTTTATTCAAGTAATCATAATAGCCCATCATCCTGCTCGATAAAACAGGATCTTGCTGATTGAGTATAAGCTTTAACTTCTCATTGCCCCCCATTGCATAGGCCGCCTTTATCTGAGTGCCTAACGCACGTTTTTGAGAATTAATCTCTGCCTGTTTTTTTTGTATTTTAGCCTGATTTTTTTTAAGCAGATGATTTAAAGTCTTAACGTCTTTAGCTAACCGGCTTAGCTGTAATGCGCTGTTTCCATACTGAGTATCTATTTTTTTTAACATTGCAAGCAGTGAATTTTTCTGGCTTTTTAAATCATTTACCGATCGACTCATGCTCTTTATTTTTGCTTGTAATCCTGACAACTCTTTGGTTTTATCAATCACTGCCCCTGCAATAGCGTCTACACCACTTGCATAACTCATAAAACAAAGGACAAAAAACAAATATTTCGAAATCATTTTTAAATAAAAAAGAAAAACAAACTACAGCTATGCTAAATAAGCGACTTGACAGCAGTTTGTAGCCTAAGAAAAAGAGTTTTCTTAGGCTACATCCTCAAGCAATAGCTTTATACTAAAGACCTTCCAGTCATTTCAGCCGGTTGATCTATCCCTAAAATATGCAGCATAGTAG
>CAYMPX010000311.1:0-3135 GCA_964392135.1 uncultured Methylomarinum sp. | reverse complement strand
CTACTTAAAATCTAAACCAAAGGGACTCATGGAACAGCTAACAGACTTAAAAGCCATACTACACTCCAAACGTGCCAATATTTACTATTTAGACAAATGTCGGGTGATGCAAAAAGATGGCAGAGTGCTTTACTTAACCGAAGCCGATACCGAAAAACAATACTGGAACATCCCCATTGCCAACACCACGGTTATTTTATTGGGAACAGGCACATCCATTACCCAAGCCGCCGTTCGAATGCTTGCTTCAGCCGGGGTATTGATAGGCTTTAGCGGCAGCGGCGGCACACCACTGATTGCAGCCAATGAAATAGAATGGCTGTCACCCCAAAGCGAATATCGTCCCACCGAATATGTACAAGGCTGGATGTCCTTTTGGTTTGAGCAAGAAAAACGCTTAAAAGTCGCCAAACAATTTCAACAACAGCGTATTAACTATCTGCAAAAAGTCTGGGGAACAGACAGAGACTTAAAGAATGAAGGTTTTACCCTTGACGATCCCAATATAAAACAAGCACTCAATACTTTCTCAGGCAAAATAGAACACTGTCAAGATGTCACTAACTTACTATTAGTCGAAGCACAACTCACTAAATCCCTGTATAAAATTGCTGCCACTCATACCAAACAAAAAGACTTTGTACGTCAGCACGATAGCATAGACGATGCCAATGCTTTTCTAAATCACGGTAATTATTTAGCCTATGGATTGGCTGCCACCACACTTTGGGTGCTGGGAATTCCTCACGGTTTTGCGGTGATGCACGGAAAAACAAGACGTGGCGCGTTAGTGTTTGATGTTGCCGATTTAATCAAAGACACCCTGATTTTACCCTGGGCATTTATCTGTGCCAAAGAACAAGCCACCGAGCAAGAATTTCGCCAACAATGTTTGCAAAACTTTACTCAGCACAAGGCACTGGATTTTATGTTTGAAGCTGTCAAACAAGCCAGCTTGGAAGGTAAAGACCTATGATGGTTACCTTTGTTTCGCAATGTGAGCATAAAGCCCTTAATCGAAGTCGCCGCGTATTAGATGCCTTTGCCAATCGTATTGGTAGCCGTACTTGGCAAACGGTCATTACTGATGAGGGTTTGCAAGCGGTAAAAAAATTATTAAGAAAATCAGCGACTAAAAATACTGCGGTGAGTTGTCACTGGATTAGGAGTCGTAGTCGGAGTGAATTTTTATGGGTGGTGGGGAGTAAAGATAAGTTTAATGATGAGGGAGTTGTACCAGTGAACTACACAAATCAGAATGTGGCTACATCAAACAATGAAAATGATTGGCAATTTTTACCCATTATAGAATCACTAACTGTCTTTGCTGCGTTATTACATGACTTCGGGAAATTAACTGTTTTATTCCAGAACAAATTAAAAGGTAAAAATAAAAGCCAAAGTGATCCACTAAGGCATGAATGGGTTTCCCTGTTATTTTTAGTCGCTATTGTAGGTGGGAAAAGCGATGAAGAATGGCTAACTGATTTGATTAGTGATGAAATCCATAAAAAAATATTGCAACTAACAATTGAAGATATTGATAAGCCTTTAGCTAATTTGCCACCCGTTGCCAGCATGGTCGCCTGGTTAATTGTTTCGCACCATAAATTACCTGCAATGGATGGCTACAAAGGGAAAGACGTTAAGCTATCAGATCTATTTCAAGTAATTTCTCAAGCATGGGGTTACGAAAATACAAAAGAAAAAATAGATTTTAAGGAGTGGTTTTCTTATGTGGAAAAAAACGGAAAAAAGGAGCTTCCCAGTAAATCAATTGAATGGCAGCAACAAGTTAAATCTTATGCCATTCAATTAAAAAACAACTTATCACAAATAGAAACTATTTTTATAACAGCACCCATAAGACCCATTTTGAGTTATTCGCGTCTGTGTTTAATGTTAGGCGACCATTACTATTCATCTCAGAAAAAAGATAGTAATTGGTATAGTAGTGTCAAGCTATTTGCTAATACCGATAATCAAAACAACCTGAAACAACAATTAGATGAACACCTTGTTGGCGTAGCAAAGCAAGCCAAGAAAAACACAAAAAAACTTCCGCAATTTGAAGCTATTTTTAATCAAAATATTCGCGTTTTAGATAACAAGAATATTAATACAAAAAGTCCAAAGGAATACAGATGGCAAGATGATGCTGTAAACAGCATTAAAAAATGGAAGCGAGAAGAAAAAGATTTAGATAAACATCAGCTTGGTTTTTTTGCGGTCAATATGGCATCTACCGGCAAGGGTAAAACATTTGCCAACGCAAAAATTATGCAAGCTCTTTCGGCTAATGAAAATAGTTTAAGGTACATATTAGCACTGGGTCTTAGAACACTTACTTTACAAACAGGTGTTGAATATAAAGACAAAATTGGTTTAAAGGATGATGAACTGGCTGTATTAATAGGATCTAAAGCCATACTTGATTTACACAAACAAAAAACACTCTCAGGTTCAGAGTCAGATAAAAGCTTATTGGACAATGAAATAATATTTAGTGGAGACTTTCCAGAGCAAGGGCTAGACACAGTCTTAAAAAAAACAAAAGACAGGCAGTTTTTATATGCACCTGTTCTAGCCTGTACCATCGACCATATTATTCAAGCAACCGAAGTTACCCGAGGAGGTAGATATATCCTGCCCACATTACGCCTGATGTCATCCGATTTGGTCATTGATGAAATTGATGATTTTGACAATGAGGATTTGATAGCAATAGGTCGGTTGATTCACCTTGCTGGTATGTTAGGCAGAAAGGTAATGATTTCATCAGCGACTATTCCACCAGATTTAGCAGAAGGTTATTTTAATGTTTATCAAGCAGGCTGGACTGTTTTTGCAAAAATGCGCGGTAAAAGAACATCTATAGGCTGTGCCTGGCTTGATGAATTTAAACCGAAAGTAAACACTATAGAAAACAAAGAACAGTATAAACAACATCATGATAAATTTATTAAAAAACGCATAGAACAGCTTGAAGAACAGCCAGTAAAGCGAAAAGCCAATATAGCCCGGTGCAGTACAGATGTATCTCAATATTTTGAAGCCATTAAACACGCTGTATTAGAAAAACATAAACACCATAATTTTGATGACACAAAGACAGATAAAAAAATAAGTATAGGC
>CAYMPX010000310.1:0-3141 GCA_964392135.1 uncultured Methylomarinum sp. | reverse complement strand
TATGGCAAGTTTGGAGATTTGTTAGCGGAGGTTAAAGCAGTGACGGGGAAGAAATAATTGCTTTAGTTATAAAAGGAATGTGATGAATGAAGATAGGTAAGGAGTGGTAATGCAAATAGATCAGTTAATAAAAGGTATTGAAGCTAAATTTAGCAAAAGCCGTTTGGTATTTTGGTATGACCCTGAACAGAGTTTTAGTGAAGAAATATCTGCAATAGTTATTGATGGCGTCACTTTATTGGATATGTCTGATGTTTCGGTCTTTGAAACCAAGAAACGTATTGAGCTGGATGAACCTGCTAATCAATTCTTATTGTACTTTCCTTACCCTGAACCAGAAGCTGAAAGAGATTGGCTATTAGATATTCGTTTATACAGTGAGCAGTTTTTTGCGGATGCCAGTTCTATGCTGTTAAATGAATTGGGTATTCCTAAAATGGCATTACGTGGGCATGTTCGTCAAAGGGAACACTTTTTTACGAATAAACAACGAGTGGCAGCATTAAAATGTTTTGTGACTGACGATGAAACTGAAGCCTCTTTAGATCGAAAAATGATGGCTGTTGTGACTAAAGCGGATTCAGCTTCATTAACAGATAGTGTTCTTCAGTTAGTTAAAAGTTATTCAGAAGCATTATCAACTGGAAATAATGATATTGAATTGATACAGCAATGTGAGAAATTTGGTTTATTAGATTCATTGTGGCTGGAGCTGAAGTGTCAATTTAGTTATGAAAGTACTAAGCCTTCAATAGAAAATTTTGTCTTAAAGCTGTTTTGTACTGAATTATGGAATCAAATTGATTCCGATGATCGCGATTGGCTGTTAAATAATGTTTTAAAAACAGGATCGGGAAGGGCAACTGCTTTGGCTTTTATGTCAGGATGGCGAGATAGCCGTGGTTTTGCTGAGTCTCATGATGTGATTTCTAAAATTATAGCTCAACAATTGGCAGTTGATTCACGCTGTAAAGCGTATCACCCCATTCAACTCATTGAATGTGATACTTTTGAAGTGGTTGAGCAGGCGATTATTAGAGGGTTAGTCAGTGATTTGCTGGATAATAGTCGAAAGTTAGATAGATTGCAGTTTGAACGTGTAGTTTCAAGACGGTTAGTGAGCCACTGGTGTTTATCCCGAAAAGGATATACGGCTATCTATGAGGCCTTGCGAAATGCAGAACAACTTCTCTATTTGCGCCAACAATATGTTGATGGTTTTCATTATGATTCAGCTAAGGTCATGTATGAAGCGTATGTCAATGCGCTTTATTTATTTGATCAGGCATACCGATTATTTAATGAGCATGTGGCTTCAGTTTTAAGTAAAGGGGCTGATATTTTACGGCAGCTTGATGATGAGGTTGAAAATTTATACACGCATTGGTATTTGTATGAATTAGGACTGGAGTGGGATCGTTTATTAGGTTCTGAGCAATTATTAGGAAACTGGAAAATAGAAGGGCTATCACAACAGCATCGATTTTATGAAGCACAGGTTGTATCTCGGTTAAGATCAAAACAGACAAAGCGGTTATTTGTCATTATTTCAGATGCTTTGCGCTATGAAGTAGCAGAAGAACTCACTTTGAGTATTAATGCTGAAAAACGTTTTAAAGCCGAGTTAGGAACACAGCTTGGTGTATTACCAAGTTATACGCAGCTGGGTATGGCGGCATTATTGCCTTATAAATATCTATCTTATGAACCTGGGCAAGGGTCAACTGTATATGCTGATGGTCAATCGACTCAAGGGCTGGATAACCGAAATAGCCTGTTAGAAAAAGTTAAAGGGATGGCTGTTAGTTCAAAAGAATTGATGCGTTGGAGTAATCAAGAAGGTCGAGATAAAGTTAGAAATGCAAGTGTAGTTTATATTTATCACGATACGATTGATGCGATAGGGGATAAACTATCTACTGAAGAAAAAACATTTGAAGCCTGTCGTACTGCCATTGAAGAATTAAAAGATTTAGTAGGTCGGGTTATTAACCGGTTAAATGGTAGTCGAGTATTAGTGACAGCGGATCATGGATTTTTGTTTCAACAGAAAGCATTAACTAAAGCGGATAAAACGGTTTTACCTACAAAACCTGTTGGAACGATTGAAGCAAAAAAACGTTACATCATTGGTAAGTTATTACCTGCTGATGAATCCTGCTGGAAAGGGCGAGTTGCTGATACAGCTAACGGTAGTGGTGAAACTGAATTTTTAATTCCCAAAGGCGTTCAACGATTCCATTTTATTGGTGGTGCCAGGTTTGTTCATGGTGGTGCCATGTTACAGGAGGTATGTATACCTATGATTGCCGTATCCGCTTTGCGTGGCAAAAAAATGGTGCAACATGAGAAACAGCCTGTTGGTGTAGTGGTTAAAACCCAGCCTGTTAAAATTGTAAATAATATAGATAAAATAAGTTTTATTCAGACTGAGCCAGTAGGTGATCGTTTTGTTGCAAGACAATTAGATGTTTATATTATTAATAATCAAGGACAAGAAGTGTCGAGCCGTGAAGGTATTAAGTTTGATAGTCAAAGCCAATCAATGGATGAGCGTAGTCGTGATGTAAGGTTGAAACTAATCGGCTCTGATTTTGATCGCCATGTATCGTATACCTTAGTGCTTGAAAATACAGGAACACAGATAAGATATAATCAATATGCGGTAACGATTGATTTAGTATTTCAAGATGATTTTTTCTAATAAGTGAAACGATGAGCGAAATTTTAGAAAACGAAAAAAAGAAGATCCCTCATTCCCACGCTCCTGCGTGGGAATGCAGACCGAGCCTGATATAAGCACCGTATGCGTTCCCACCGAGGACGGTGGGAACGAGAAAAACCGTAGGATGTGCTGAGGTACGAAGCGCATCTTTGTGTCATTGATGCGCTTCCTGTCGTCAGCACATCCTATGCAAAACTCTTAACTTAATGGCAGTGACCGAGGACGGTGGGAACGAGAATTTATCCGTACTATATCCGTACTTACTAGTAAAAAACAACCTGAAACAATCCAAAATGATCCATGATAAACCCGTACAAGATAGAGGAAATAAGGGGCAACCTAGCCATAGGTTTTCCGTTGCTCCAATGAGTAATGGGACGGCCATAATCTTCAGGCTTTTCACAGGAAAGTGCAAT
>CAYMPX010000309.1:0-3145 GCA_964392135.1 uncultured Methylomarinum sp. | reverse complement strand
ACTGGGTTGCACGAATTTTTTAGAAGTCAATACTAAAAAACTTGAACATCGAGTAATAGCTCTTTGTTATTTATCACTACTACTATCAGCAACCGGATTCATCTTTTTCCAGGCATTAAGTTCACCTTCTAATAAAGACGATTTTTCCCTTAATACTTTGTTTTCTTTCTCATCTGCCGAACGCAAGTATTTTTCTTCCTCTAATCGTTTGCTCATCATATCTAAACTCATTTGCTGTTTAGCAACCTGTAAATCAAGTCGTTTATTTTCGGTATCTAATTTATTCTGAATTTCACTGGAACTCTCTTTAAATCTATAAAGTGCATTTACTTGATCTTTAAGTTCCATTTTTAACTCTTCAACTCTGGATTGATTGTCCTGTTTTAATTCAGTTAAATCTACTTCTTTAGTCGTTTTTAGTTCGCTAAGCTGGTTCTTTGTTTCTTGTACAGTTATTTTTAATGAGTCATTCTCATTTTTGGCTATCTCTAACTCAATAATGGTTCTATTAAGACGCTCTGTTTTTTCTTTTAGTTCTGTATTTGAGATATTGAGACTGTTCCGTAATTCCTCAATTTCTTGCCCATAACCCTGTTCAATTTCTTCCAGTCGTTTTGTCTGTTCATCACTAAATGCCTCAGCTTCTTTAACACGCTCAGCAGATAGCTGGGCCGCTTTCTGTAAAACTTCACGCTGGTTTTCAAGCTCTTTGTTGGCTATCTGTTGAGATTCAGTCCATATTTTAATCGCCAGTAATTTAGTTGACCTTGAGAGTGTTTCAGGGATCTCAGTAAAAGAGGATAGTTCAGGATGCTGTGAGTCTTCATTACCTTGATTAAACGTACTCATATACTTCGTGATTGTGGTTAGTGATCCACGACCTAGCGCCCTTAATAGGGTAAGAGAAGAAACGACTTCGCCTGAGTCTATAAGATTTTGTGCAGCCTGATGAACTTCTTGTTCAGTTAAGCGAGGTGCTTTATTGATTGGCGTTACATTAGTCATGACATGAACCTTACTTATTAAATGAGTTGCTATCTATTTTCCTCGCAATGCAATTAAATATCAAGAATAATATGATAATTATGGTATTACTTTAATATCATAATTATCATAAATACGATAACTTTAGTAAAAAATACGATAATATTGGTATTTTTTACTAAAGAAAAGGGTAACAAAGAAACTAAAGTGTAATTTCTGATGACACACCGTGCCAGGTTAATAAATAAGTAATTTAACATAATATACATTATGCGAAGTTATAAAGAGGGCTTACGGGATTTCTTTTTAAAAGAATCTGGATGGTGTTTGATGGTGTTTAGCGAAAAAATCTATGGCTACGTTAGCAGCTACATGGAGATTTGATCTTCACTCAAAGGCTTGAATAAAGTGTATTGCGCGGATGGATTATACGCCAATACACGCAATACCGATACTGTAATGTGCGCGTAATAAAGTAGCAATATATTAAGATCATAATTAGAGCCTCTTTCTAATTATGATCTTAATTGCACAATGAAAAAAATACTTGTTATTGATGATTCGCCAGTCAATTTAGCGTTAATGCGTAAGATTTTCAGGAAAAGATGCTCTAACATTGCTAAATGATGATCCAGGCATAGATTTGATCTTACTTGATGTTCAAATGCCTGACATGAATGGTTATGAGGTTTTAGAACACTTAAAAAGCAATAATTGCCTAAGGCATATTCCGGTGATTTTTGTTACAGCCTGTGATTTTTTAAATGTATTAGACTACATTAAAACCCTGAACGATGATGCAGTAAGCTGTATTCCCAAACCATTGGATGTTTCAACGTTACTTGAAACCATTGATCATTTTCTTTGCTTACCCCCCCATTATCTTGATAATGCCAGGATCGCCTATCAAATGCAAAAAAATGCCTGGGTATTTAGTCACACAAGCTAAGGAATAAGGTTGTTTAATAGTGCTATAAATCAGTCATGTGACATTTTCATTAAAAACAATAATGGCTTCTATTGCTTATCAATGAGTTATGTTATTATGGGGAGTTTTTAATAATTGAGCTAATACAAATGGCAAAAGAAGATCAAATTGAAATGGAAGGAAAAGTCATTGATACGCTTCCTAATACTATGTTCCGCGTAGAATTAGAAAACGGTCATGTCGTCACTGCCCATATTTCTGGAAAAATGCGTAAACATTACATTCGTATTTTGACAGGTGATAAAGTTAAAGTTGAAATGACACCTTATGATTTATCTAAAGGTCGCATTACATTCCGTATGCGCTAAGCTTATTCCCACTGCCTAAGCTTTTTTATAAGCCAAGTCGGCGGGAATAAGAGCGCAAGCTTTAATCTTTTTCAGCAATAACCAGATCTTTAGTTTCTATTGAGAATGCCAGTTCTTTGTCTTCCACATAGATGCGTACATGACCACCCTTTGTTAATTTTCCAAATAACAGATCGTTAGCTAAGGGTTTCTTGATTTTATCTTGAATTAAGCGTGCCATAGGTCTGGCACCCATTTTTGGATCACAGCCATTTTCTGCCAGCCATAACCTGGCTTCTGGTTCTAATGATAAAGTGACATTCTTATCTGCCAGCAAATGCTCTAATTCAAAGATAAATTTGTCGACAACGCTCCCTACAACCGAGATATCCAGCGGTTTAAACTGGACTATAGCATCCAGCCTGTTTCTAAATTCAGGTGAAAAATCGCGTTCTATTACTTTTAAACTATCCGATGTATGATCTTGTTGGGTAAAGCCAATAGAAGAACGACTCCCCTCTTCTGAGCCTGCATTGGTTGTCATAACTAGAATAATATTACGAAAATCAGCTTTTCTACCATTATTATCTGTTAATGAGCCATGATCCATAACTTGCAATAATAAATTAAATACATCAGGATGCGCTTTTTCGATTTCATCTAATAATAATACGGCATGAGGTTGTTTGGTGACTGCTTCTGTTAATAAGCCACCTTGATCAAAGCCTACATACCCTGGTGGGGCTCCAATTAAACGTGATACGGTATGGCGTTCCATGTACTCAGACATATCAAAACGAATAAGTTCTATACCCATTACTTTTGCAAGTTGCCGGGTTACTTCTGTTTTACCAACACCGGTGGGACCTGAGAATAAGAAAGAACC
>CAYMPX010000308.1:1447-3171 GCA_964392135.1 uncultured Methylomarinum sp. | reverse complement strand
TGAGACTCTTTTTAACGCAGGTATGGCGGAAAAGATGACTCGTGCAAAGCTCTCTTAATATTATTTAATGCCTGCATTATCGTTGTACGTGGGGCAGCAATATTTAAGCGCATAAATCCACTTCCTCCCTCACCGAAACTAATGCCAAGATTTAGACCCACCTTGGCGTCGTTAACAAAGAACTGCTTCAATGCACCATCATTTAGCCCCATAGAACGACAATCTAACCATAATAAATAACTACCTTGCGATGGTATAAGCTTGATTTTTGGTAAATATTCATCGATAAAATCATTCACTTGCTGGCGTGTTTCATCTAAATAAATCATCAATTCATCCAACCAGACTTCACCGCCTCGATACGCAGCCTCAAAAGCGGTAATACTAAATGGATTACAGGCATTAATATGTAAGCGTTCAAAAACAGCATTAATTGCTTTACGCTGCTGTGCATTGTCCACAATAAGGCAAGACAGACCTAAACCTGGAATATTAAAGGTCTTACTAGGTGAAACAGCTGTCACGATGGTGACATCATCAGCCAATGTTGCCAAAGGAATATGTTTGTATGCGGGGTAAATAAGATCAGCATGAATTTCATCAGAAATAATGGTTAATTGATAACGTCGGGCAATATCTAATATTTTCTCTAACTCTGTCTCCTGCCACACCCTGCCGACTGGATTATGAGGAGAGCACAGTAATAACAGTTTCGCCTCTTTTGCACAGTGTTCCAAATGTTCAAAATCGATCTGATAAATACCTTGCTTTAATGTCAATGGGTTTAAAACTAGCTCTCGATCTGTTTCTGTGACGGCTGAGAAAAATGGTGGGTAAACAGGTGGCTGTACAATCACTTTGTCACCCACTTCGGATAAAGCCATAATAGCGGCATGCATTGAGGGTACAACACCAGGGCACATTACTATTGATTTGCGAGGAATAATCCAATTATGGCGACGTTTAAACCAATCCTGTATAGATTCAAATAAGCTTTCAGGATATAAGGTATATCCATAAACAGGATGTTTAGCACGTTGTTCTAATGCCTCAGTGACCGCTGGTGGTGCTGCAAAGTCCATATCTGCCACCCATAAAGGGATCACATCATCGGTGCCAAATACCGCTTTACGCGCATCATATTTAACACTTGCCGATCCTGTTCTATCGATAATTTTATCAAAGTCTATGGCCATTTATTTCTTAAGCCACAAAGTCACATCTGATAAGGTATGCTGAAATTTCCGACTGGTTTCACGAATAACAAAAGGAACTTGCTGTGGTGCTTGCATTAGATCAAAGTGTTCACCTAATACCCTTTTTAGCCCATCCAACGTTGTTACATTTTCACCGTCTTTTTTAATGCCGCCCAACCAGTTTTCTTTTTTAGTATGCTCTTCCAGCCAAGTATAAGGTGATGCGATTAATAATATTCCACCAGTATTAATTCGTTGATAAATCGTTGATAAGAATAAAGCAGGATCGTAAAGCCTATCAATCAAATTAGCCGCCATAACTAGGTCATAGCCAGTAAAGTGTGGCTTCAAGTTACAAGCATCACCCTGTAAAAAATCAACTTTATCACTCGCCTCGGCTAGACCAAGATTATCTAAGCGACGTTCACGATGTAACATTAACTCACCTTCATCAACAATACTGTATCGAATGACCCCCTGTGTAGCTAATTGCACGCCCAAATTAATTAAGCGTGCTGAAAAATCAAT
>CAYMPX010000308.1:0-1347 GCA_964392135.1 uncultured Methylomarinum sp. | reverse complement strand
CCCCCTGTGTAGCTAATTGCACGCCCAAATTAATTAAGCGTGCTGAAAAATCAATCCCTGTAACATGCTCAAAATGTTTGGCTAATTCAAAACTAGCTCGCCCTACTGCACAACCAATATCTAATGCCTTACCCGCAGGTTTATCGCCCATCGCTTCAATGGCAATCTCAGCCAATGTTTTAGGGAAGTTAGCTACATCATAATAACTATCACCATAATGAAATTCGGCATATTCCGATAACATTTTATCGTTTTCATAATTTGACACAGCGTGTTCCTCAAGTTGTTCTGCCACAACATAACGAAAACCAGTATGCTGAAAAAAGTGTCGCCTAAAGGCGTAACGTGCCGCCTTACGGCTTTCATTGCCTGATGAAAGCCATGAGCCACCTTTAAATAAATTATGCCGCCCATCGAAGGTTGGCATAGTGAAATCATCATAAAGTGGATGAACTTGAAAGCCATCAAAGGGATAGATTGGTGTTTCTGTCCATTGCCACACATTACCAATTACATCATATAAAGTGCCATGTGAAAACTGATTAACTGGACATGACGATGCGGCATAATCACAATGAATATTTGCCAATGCCTGTTGTGTTGTTAGCTCTTCCACACCTGAAAAATCATAGATCCGCTGCCATTCATCTTCGGTGGGTAATCGTATTGATAAACCAGTCTGTTCTGCTTTCCAATTACAAAAGGCTTTGGCTTCATGATAATTTACTTCAACAGGCCAATCCCACGGCATGGACACCATTTCGGTCATCAATCGTAATTGCCAGCCCTGCTCACTTTTATACCAAAATGTAGGATGTGAAGCCTTAGCAAATAATTTCCACTCTAAACCTTCTGCCAACCAGTATTTATCCGTTTGATACCCCTCGGCTTCCACAAAAGCGAGAAACTCACTATTACTTACTAAAAATTTACTTGCTTGAAATTCATTAATATTTGCTTGGTGTAATCCATATTCATTATCCCATCCATAAATAGGATCATCAGAAGGTTTACCAAGGCTCACTTTACCAGAAGAAATAGCCACTAATTCATTATCAGGTGCAGCACCCGTTTTCGTCCACGGTCGCCATGCATCATTTATTCGTACCAAATTTAATGCTTGCTGACGAATTAATACTGATGAAGTTTCAAGATGGATCTGCTCATGTTCAATTCCCATTAAAATCGTCCACCAGGGATTTTGCCAATTAATTGGTAGCTCTAGTGGTGCTGTTTTAATAAGCTCATTAATCCGATCTTTAAGTTGTTGTCGATATGCCTTAACTTCAGTTACTGTCGGCCAATCATAATGAGCATCATCAAGATCATCCCAACTCATCTCATCAA
>CAYMPX010000307.1:0-3174 GCA_964392135.1 uncultured Methylomarinum sp. | reverse complement strand
GGAGGGATCAATAATTCCTTTTTTAATGGTGCTAACAACATCACCCCCCGCAACCATAGCACCTGCGGACTCGAAAATAGCCGCAATAACAATTGCACCTGCTAATGATAATGCTTTTGAACCAACGGCAGGACCCACATTGTTAGCCACATCATTGGCGCCAATATTAAGTGCCATATAAGCGCCAAAAGCTGCCGCAACGACTAAAACATTATTGCTATTGTCAGGAAGAATAAAGGCAGAAACGAAATAAATAACAAGTAAGATAAAGGTAAAAGCAGATAGGACTTTAAACAAATCTTGATTTATAAGGGGCGTGCGCTGTAAATTTGGGTTGTTCATTATACTGTTCCAAGCATATTGATAAAAAATGCTGATTATGACAAAAATTACAATTCTATGACAGTTTTGTTACAGAATCATGGCAGGATAAAAAGTAGTTGAGGTTCGACTATTATTGAATTTGTGTTCCTAAATGAAAAATACATCGTTAAATACATCGTTATAGATATAGTCTGTTGATTCAGAATAAACGTTGCGTAATATCTTTTTTTAATAAAAAAGGAGTCCTCTAAACTAATAACCCCTTTATTTTACAGTTTATTTAGGTGGTTGGGTTGATACAGTTAGACTTGCAATTAAAGGCATTTTCATATACTTTATCTCGTTACCCAAAGGCTAGGGGTGCTGTTTAAGCAGCTGAGAAAAACCCTTTGAACCTGAATCCGGCTAACACCGGCGTAGGAAAGCCAATATTTTCTTTCCTGCGCTTGAAGCCCTTATAATTCTGGAGCTATCCATGAGCGCTGTCCGTACTGAAAGTACAACTACTGAAACCAGTGGTGTAAAAATTGATTCCTATCCTGCATCTGAAAAAATCTATGTAGAAGGCAGTCGCCCTGACATAAAAGTCCCCATGCGTAAAATTACGTTATCTGATACGCCGATACACTTTGGTTCAGAAAAAAATGGTCCACTTTATGTCTATGACACCTCCGGTGTTTATACCGACCCCAATGTAGAGATTGATCTACAAAAAGGTTTGGCGGGAATTCGTGATGCCTGGATTGCAGAACGTGATGATACTGAAGCGTTATCCGGCCCTTCATCTGACTTTGGTCAAGAACGTTTAAACGATCCAGAAACAGTCGACATGCGTTTTGGACATATTCGTAAACCTCGTAAAGCCAAAGCCGGTAAAAATGTCAGTCAAATGCACTATGCAAGACAAGGCATCATTACCCCGGAAATGGAATATATTGCCATTCGTGAAAATCAAAATATGCAGGAAATGCGTAATCTTTATAAAGGTCAGCATAAAGGAAATTCATTCGGTGCATCCATTCCAGAAGAAATTACCCCTGAATTTGTCCGGGATGAAGTGGCAAGAGGGCGAGCGATTATTCCTATGAATATCAATCACCCCGAAGTAGAGCCGATGATTATTGGTCGTAACTTCCTGGTAAAAATTAACGGTAACTTAGGTAACTCCGCCGTGACCTCTTCAATTGAAGAAGAAGTCGAAAAAATGCTATGGGGTATCCGTTGGGGCGGTGACACCATTATGGATTTATCAACCGGTAAAAACATTCATGAAACCCGTGAATGGATCTTGCGTAATTCGCCAGTACCTATCGGTACCGTGCCTATCTATCAAGCACTGGAAAAAGTAAATGGTAAAGCCGAAGATCTCACCTGGGAAATTTTCCGGGATACCTTGATCGAACAAGCAGAGCAAGGGGTAGATTACTTTACCATTCATGCCGGTGTGCGTTTACATCATGTACCGATGACTGCAAAACGTATGACAGGTATCGTCTCGCGTGGTGGCTCTATTATGGCGAAATGGTGTCTGGCGCATCATACAGAAAGCTTTTTATACACGCATTTTGAAGACATTTGTGAAATTATGAAAGCCTATGACGTATCCTTCTCATTAGGTGACGGTTTGCGTCCGGGGTCAATTTATGATGCCAATGATGAAGCCCAGTTTGCCGAACTGGAAACCTTGGGTGAGCTTACTAAAATCGCATGGAAACATGATATTCAAACCATGATTGAAGGTCCAGGTCATGTGCCATTACACATGATTGAAGAAAACATGACCAAGCAATTAGAAGATTGTCATGAAGCGCCTTTCTACACTTTAGGTCCGTTAACCACAGATATTGCCCCCGGCTATGATCACATTACCTCAGCGATTGGCGCAGCAAATATTGGTTGGTACGGTTGTGCCATGCTGTGTTATGTCACTCAAAAAGAGCATTTAGGTCTGCCAAACAAAGAAGACGTGCGTGAAGGCATTGTGACTTATAAAGTCGCAGCTCACGCAGCCGATTTAGCCAAAGGACATCCCGGGGCACAAGCGCGTGATAACGCCATGTCTAAAGCGCGTTTTGAATTTCGTTGGGAAGATCAGTTTAACATCGCCTTGGATCCAGAAAAAGCCCGTTCATTCCATGATGAAACGTTACCCAAAGATTCAGCAAAAATAGCGCATTTCTGTTCTATGTGTGGTCCGCATTTCTGTTCAATGAAAATATCGCAAGATGTTAGAGAGTATGCCAAAGAAAAAGGCATTAAAGAAGACGAAGCACTACAAAAAGGCATGGATGAGAAATCTCAGCAATTCCTGGATGAAGGTGCAGAGGTTTATCATAAGATTTAACGCTTTATTTTAAATAAGCTATTTTGTAGGTCGAGTTAGAATTTTTGCGTAATAAAAAATGTAACTTGACCTGCAAATATAACCGGTTGATATTAAGTGATGATCTTGTTCCTAAGCGTCTATTGCAACGTCTCACCGTTATAATGGGTGCTTTCTCACCCGCAAGAAACTAGCAAATCGAGGAATACCTTTCCGGGTTTTACCATGATAGCTATAAGTAATAACTGAACCTATAGCGGGTGGATTATTTCGTTGTTTTAGGTCAAAACCACTACCAATTTTAAATCGCTTACCGTTTGGCATTTCCAGCAATAATGATCCTAATAATCCGCTAAATTTCCCTTTTCCCTTAATGTGAGAAATCACTGTAGCTTCTGCATCGTAATAAGGTTTCACTTTTAATAAATCAGCATTACGACCTGGGTGATAAAATGCATCTGCATGATGGAGCATCAAGCCTTCGCCCCCTGCCTCAACAACCTGATGCAATAAGTGCATTAATGCGG
>CAYMPX010000306.1:0-3180 GCA_964392135.1 uncultured Methylomarinum sp. | reverse complement strand
AGATGTCAATAGGTCTTATTGGTCGTAAATGTGGTATGACCCGAGTTTTTACTGATGATGGTGCATCAGTCCCTGTTACCGTATTAGAAATTAATTCTAATCGTGTGGTGCAGGTGAAAAGTGTTGATACAGATGGTTATCGCGCAATTCAAGTAGCGTTTGGTGATAAAAAATCATCTAAAGTGGGTAAAGCATTGGCAGGGCATTATGCGGCTGCCAATGTGACTGCGGGTCGTAATTTAATTGAATTCAGACTGGACGACGGTGAGGGTGAAGACTTGGCTGCCGGTTCCGAGCTTGCTTTGGATATGTTTACTGTAGGTCAGGTGGTTGATGCTTCCGGTACGAGTATCGGTAAAGGCTTTCAAGGTGGCGTAAAACGTCATAACTTTGAAATGCAGGATGCGACCCATGGTAACTCTATATCGCATAGATCAAACGGATCTATTGGTATGTGTCAAACACCTGGTCGTGTTTTCAAGGGCAAGAAAATGTCAGGGCATATGGGGGCAGTAAAGAGTACTGTGCAGAATTTAACAATTCACTCCATTGATGTCGAAAGAAATTTAATTTTAGTTAAGGGTTCTGTGCCTGGAGCTAAAGGGGGTGATGTGGTAATCACTCCTGCTATGAAAATGCGTAATAAAGGTTAAGTTATGACTTTGCAAGTACCTGCAATAAATGACCAGGATTCAGCGACTGCGGTAGATGTTACTGAACAAGTATTTGGTCAAGAATTTAATGAAACATTGGTTCACCAGTTGGTTGTAAGATATCTTGCAACCGCACGTGCTGGAACAAAAGCACAGAAGAATCGTTCGGCTGTTAGTGGCGGTGGTGCAAAGCCATGGCGACAAAAAGGGACAGGGCGAGCAAGAGCTGGTACAATGAGAAGTCCACTTTGGCGTTCAGGCGGAGTGACGTTCGCTGCACAGCCAAGATCTTTCACACAAAAGCTAAATAAAAAGATGTATAAAGTGGGTATCCGCTCTATATTCTCTGAATTATTGCGCCAAGATAGATTGGTTGTGAGTGAAGGTATCATTCCTGCAACACCAAAAACTAAAGATTTAGTTGCAAAACTATCAGGTTTGGATGCAAAACGTGTTTTGATCGTTGCCGGCGAGTTGACTGAAGACTTGGTTCTCGCTTCTAGAAATATTCCTTATGTTGATGTTTCTACAGTGGAAGGGTTAAGTCCAGTCGCTTTGGTTTCAGCTGATAAAGTGATTGCAACAACATCAGCATTGAAGCAGATTGAGGAGCGTTTAGCATGAGTATCCAGGAAAGTAAATTAGCAAACGTCTTGTTGGCTCCAATTGTTTCTGAGAAAAGCACAAATGCAGCCGAAGACAGCAATCAATTTGTATTTAAAGTGCAAAAAGTTGCAACTAAGCTTGAAATAAAAAAAGCGGTTGAGTTGATGTTTGATGTTGAAGTTGACTCTGTTCAAGTTCTTAACGTGAAAGGTAAAGTTAAACGTTTTGGGCGCTCTTTAGGTAAAAGATCTGACTGGAAAAAAGCGTATGTAAAGCTTAAATCTGGTCATGATATAGATTTTGCTACAGCATAATTAACATACAACTCAATATAAAACGGTAGAAAGCGATGGCTATTCTAAAATCAAAACCGACTTCCCCAGGGTCGAGATTTGTAGTACGTGTAAAAAATGATGCATTACATAAGGGTAAGCCATTTGCACAGCTATTAGAGAAGAAAAGTAAATCTGGTGGTAGAAATAATCAAGGTAGAATAACGACTCGCCATATTGGTGGTGGGCATAAACAGCATTATCGGATTGTTGATTTCAAAAGAAATAAAACGAATATCCCGGCTGTTGTTGAACGAATCGAATATGATCCCAATAGAACAGCAAATATTGCCTTGTTGTTATTTAAAGATGGCGAGCGAAAATATATTATTGCTCCGTCTGGAATAGAAGTGGGTCAAGAGATTCTTTCTGCAGAAACTGTGCCTGTTAAGGTGGGTAACTGTATGCCTTTACGTAATATGCCTTTAGGTTCAACGGTTCACTGTGTTGAATTAAAGCCAGGTAAAGGTGCGCAAATAGCCAGAAGTGCGGGTACTTCTGCTCAGTTAGTTGCTAAAGAGGGGGCGCATGTAACGCTACGTTTACGTTCGGGTGAAATGCGTAAAGTGTTGTCTGAATGTAAAGCGGTAGTTGGTGCGGTGTCAAATTCGGAGCATAACCTGATTTCCTTGGGTAAGGCTGGTGCATCAAGACACAGAGGCATTAGGCCTACGGTTCGAGGTGTTGCTATGAATCCTGTTGATCATCCGCATGGTGGTGGTGAAGGGCGTACGTCGGGTGGTAGACACCCTGTGTCTCCATGGGGTACTCCTGCTAAGGGTTACAAAACTAGAAAAAACAAACGTACTGATAAGATGATTGTCAGACGCCGTGATAAGAAATAAGGGGTGTAAATAGTGCCACGTTCAATTAAAAAAGGTCCGTTTATTGACCATCATCTGCTGAAGAAAGTTGAAGCAGCTGTTGCCACTAATAATAGGAAACCGATTAAAACCTGGTCTAGAAGATCTATGATTAGTCCTGATATGCTGGGTCTAACAATTGCCGTTCATAACGGACGTCAGCATGTGCCTGTGTTGATTTCTGAGAATATGGTAGGTCATAAATTGGGTGAGTTCTCCCCAACACGTACCTACAGAGGCCATATTGTTGACAAGAAAGCAAGAAGGTAATAATTATGGAAATTTCAGCAAAGTTAAGTAATGCGCCACTATCAGCTCAAAAAGCAAGATTAGTGGGTGACCAAATACGTGGATTGCCAGTCGAAAAAGCACTGAATACATTGAAATTCAGTACCAAAAAAGCGGCTGCAATTATGGTTAAGGTTTTAGAGTCGGCTATTGCAAATGCTGAGCACAATGAAAGTGCTGATATTGATGAAATGTTTGTTTCAACAGTATTTGTTAATGAAGGTTCAACACTAAAACGGGTTCGTGCAAGAGCAAAGGGACGTGCAAATCATATCCTGAAAAGAACCTGCCACATAACAGTTAAAGTCTCAGAATACGAGTAGAGGTTAAAATGGGTCAGAAGGTACATCCAACGGGTATACGTCTTGGTATTGTTAAAGATTGGACTTCAAGATGGTATGCAAATAGCCAAAACTATCCTGTATTCTTGCTTCAAGA
>CAYMPX010000305.1:0-3181 GCA_964392135.1 uncultured Methylomarinum sp. | reverse complement strand
AGTTTAATATTGTCATAGACGGTACCAGCTAGTAAGTACGGGTGCTGCTCAACAAAGGCAATTCTTTTTCTTTGATTTGTAGCTAAAGGCCAGGTGGTGAGTTGATTGAAGAGTGATATATCACCTTGATTGGGCCGAAGTGTGAAGGCTAATAATCGTAATAATGTCGATTTTCCTGCACCATTATCACCTAAGAGGGCAATACATCTTTCAGTAGTGATACATAGTTCATCAATATGTAATATATTCTTATGCTGGATTGATACATCTATATCACGTAAAAGATAAGCATTAGTCATGAGGAAGCAGGCCTGTTGAGCCATGACAAGCTAACATTAAGAATAAACGCAATAAATAATAGCAATATTCCGAGTGCTAGTCCCAGCTCAAATTCACCTTTACTGGATTCGAGAGCAATCGCGGTGGTCATTGTTCGAGTAAATCCTTCAATATTTCCACCTAACATCATGGCTGCACCGACTTCACCTATTGCGCGACCAAATCCTGTCACAATGGCTGCTAACATTGCCAAACGTGTTGTTCTGATAACGTGAAGCATAAGAGGGATAGGTTTAGCTCCCAAGCTTATCAATGTTGGAACAAGGCGTGAATCTGCTGATCTCACTGCGGTGATAGCAAGGTTCATCATGATTGGAAAAATTAATATTGTTTCTGCAATGATGACGGCATAAGGAGTATAAAGTAAGCCCCAATGACCAAGAGGGCCAAGTCGACTAAATAAGCCATAAAGTAACAAACCAATGACTACGGTAGGCATTGCCATCAGTGTATTTAATAGATGTTGAATAAACGCTTTACCATAAAACTGATTGAGTGCCATAGCAACACCGGTGGGAATGGCTAATAAAGCCGCAAGCAGTGAGGCGCTAATTGATATAACAACCGAGGTTAAAACTATCTGATAAATCGTAGCATCAAAACCAATAATTAATGCAAATGCAGCAGAAAGTGATTCGATAAAATAATTCACGAGATCACGTCACATTTAGCTGTGAATTGTTAATTAACAAGACCTAAACGCTGACAAATTGTAAGCGTTGGATCAATCCGGTTCATGGTGTAGAAATGTAATCCAGGGACACCCGCTTGGATTAATTTATCAGTGAAGTCAGTTAAGAAATCAAGCGTGAAGGCCAGTAATGAGTCTGTATCATCATGAAACTCTTCTAATCGTTTTCGTAACCAGCGTGGAATCTCAGCACCACAGCCATCCGAAAAACGAGCTAATTGAGAAAAATTATTAATGGGCATAATACCTGGAATAATCGGTATTTCAATGCCTGCCTTTTGGCAGCGATCTATAAAATAGAAATAGGCATCAATATTATAAAAATATTGCGTTAGTGCACTATCAGCACCTGCATCAACTTTACGTTTGAAGTTGATTAAATCAATTTCAGCAGATTGAGCTTGAGGATGTACTTCAGGATAGGCTGCAACCTCAATAGTGAAATGATCACCTGTTTCTTTACGGATAAAGTCGATTAATTCATTGGCATAACGAAAATCACCCGGATCACGCATGCCCGAGGGTAAATCACCTCGAAGGGCCACAATGCGTCGAATATTATTGATTTTAAATGTATGAAGAATATCACGGATTTTTTCTTCAGTAGATCCGACACAAGACAGATGCGGTGCAGCATCAATACCCGTGGTTGAACGATCTTGTTGAATATCAATCACGGCTGCTAAAGTATTCTCTTGCGTTGAGCCGCCAGCACCAAAAGTGACTGAATAAAACTCAGGATTAAGAGGTGCTAGTTTTTGACGCACCTCACGCATATTGGCTATCCCTTTATCTGTTTTAGGAGGGAAAAATTCGCAGCTAATGGTGAGTTGTTTTGTCATAATGGTATGCTTTGTAAATTAAAAAAAGGGCGCGCCACTAGGCTCGCCCTGATTAGTTTTTAGTAGCGGTAATGTTCTGGCTTATAAGGGCCTTCTTTACTTAGGTTTAAGTATTCAGCCTGTTCTGTTGTTAGTTCAGTTAGGTTGGCACCGATTTTAGCCAAATGTAGACGAGCAACTTTTTCATCTAATGATTTAGGTAACACATAAACTTCATTTTTGTAGTTATCACTGTGATGCCATAACTCAATTTGAGCCATGACTTGGTTTGTAAACGATGCTGACATGACAAAGCTAGGATGACCGGTTGCACAACCTAGGTTGACCAAGCGACCTTCAGCTAAAAGAATGATGCGTTTTCCATCAGGAAAGACAATATGATCAACTTGAGGTTTGATGTTGATCCACTCATAGTCTTTTAATGATGCAACGGCAATTTCAGAATCGAAGTGACCGATATTACACACGATAGATTCATTTTTCATCGCAAGCATGTGATCGTGATTGATAACGTCAACATTGCCCGTTGTTGTGACAAAAATATTACCAAAGCTTGCGGCTTCATCCATGTTTACAACACGGTAACCTTCCATTGCCGCTTGTAGGGCACAGATAGGATCGATTTCTGTCACCATCACCGTTGCACCCATGCCACGGAAGGCTTGAGCACAACCTTTACCAACATCACCGTAACCTAAAACAACGCAAATCTTACCAGCAACCATGACATCAGTTGCACGTTTGATTCCATCTAATAATGATTCACGACAACCGTAAAGATTGTCGAATTTAGATTTGGTGACTGAATCATTCACATTGATTGCAGGTACTTTTAAAGAACCCTCTTTCATCATTTCGTACAAACGATGGACACCTGTTGTCGTTTCTTCTGATAGTCCTTTCACATCAGCCAATAACTCAGGATAATCATCATGCATGATTTGGGTTAAGTCACCACCATCATCCAAGATTAAATTTGGACGCCAGTTATTTGGGCCAAAAATTGTTTGTTCAATACACCAGATTGCTTCTTCGTTAGATTCACCTTTCCAAGCAAAAACAGGAATATCTTGAGCTGCAATTGCAGCGGCTGCTTGATCTTGTGTTGAGAAGATATTGCAAGATGACCAACGTACTTGTGCACCTAAATCAATCAATGTTTCGATTAATACCGCTGTTTGGATTGTCATGTGTAAACAACCAGCAATGCGAGCACCAGACAATGGGTTTTTACCTTTATATTCTTCACGAATAGCCATTAAACCCGGCATTTCAGTTTCAGCAATTTTAATTTCTTTTGCACCCCATT
>CAYMPX010000304.1:0-3184 GCA_964392135.1 uncultured Methylomarinum sp. | reverse complement strand
GGTAAGGGGCGTGAGCAGGAGCGGAAGCTTTGCCTACATGGATGTAGGTAAGGGGTGTGAGCAGGAGCGGAAACTTTGCCCATCCTACTTAATTTGTACGAAATAACTTCAGCAAATGTAGAGTGGACACGAAATCACTTTCCCCATTCTACTTCCTGTAACCAGGGAATTTCTTTTGAAAAATAAATCAGCAAAATATTTAGTCGGTATCGATTTAGGTACCACGCATACTGTTGTCGCCTACACAACAGCCGATAAGTCAAAAAACAAGCAACCCATCAACATCTTTGAGATTGATCAGCTTGTTGGACCGGGGGAAGTCTCTTCGCGTTCTTTATTGCCTTCTGTTCGATACCATCCGGCAGAAGGTGAATTATCTGAGGCAGATATTAGTTTTTCACCTGCGGGAGAAAAGGCTGTTATTGGTGAGGCGGCGCGTGTTTTGGGTGCTAAAACCCAAGGTCGTTTTGTAACCAGTGCAAAAAGTTGGTTGTCTCATCCTTCGGTTGACCATACCGCAGAGATTTTACCGTGGGGCAGTGCTGATGAGATTCAAAAAGTTTCACCATTAGACGCCAGTGCCAGTTATTTATCCCATGTACGTACGGTCTGGGGGCATCAATTTCCTGATGCACCATTAGAACAACAAACCCTGGTGATTACCGTACCGGCTTCATTTGATGAGGCAGCGCGATCATTAACCCTGGAAGCTGCAAAAATTGCAGGGTTAAAGGATATTCGCTTACTGGAAGAACCACAGGCCGTTTGTTATGACTGGTTACGCAGAAATACCGGGTCGATTAAACAAGCACTTAAAGATGTTCACTTGTTGTTAGTGTGTGATGTCGGCGGGGGAACCACTGATTTAACACTAATTAAGGTTGAGCAACAAGGCGATGATGAACCTAAATTAACCCGTATTGGCGTGGGAGACCACCTCATGCTAGGGGGGGATAATATTGATCTGGCCTTAGCGCATTTAGCGGAAAGTCGAATCACAGGGGGCGATAAAAAACTTTCTGCGGCAGATTTATCACAACTTTTAGAGCAATGCCGAATTGCTAAAGAACGCTTGCTGGCAGATGATGCACCCGAACAGTGTTATGTTACTTTGTTAGGAGGAGGCTCTAAATTAATTGGTGGTTCAAGATCTGCGCCATTAACTAAAGAGGAAGTAAGAACGATTGCTTTAGATGGCTTTTTTCCTTTATCAGGGGTTGATGAGTTACCGGATAGAAAACGCAGTGGGGTGGTTGAGTTTGGTTTACCTTATGCGGCAGAACCTGCTATTAGTAAACACATTGCTGCTTTTTTAAAGCGGCATAGTCAAGCGGCTGCGGATGCACTAGGGCATGAAGGGCGTGTACCTGATGCTTTATTATTAAATGGCGGGGTCTTTCGTAGTCAGCCGATTACCACAAGAACCCTGGATTTAATCAATTCATGGCGTGATCAACAACCGACATTGTTAGAAAATCAACACCCGGAACTTTCGGTTGCATTTGGCGCAGTCAGTTACGCCATGGCGCGACGAGATAAAAAACTTAAAATTGGTGGGGGTTCTGCTCGCAGTTATTTTTTATTGGTTGATACTGATAATAAAGAGAAACAACAGGGTATCTGTTTATTACCTAGAGGCAGTGAAGAAGGCGTTGAAGTGTTGCTAAAAAAACAGCAGTTTGCTTTGCGTATCGGTCAACCTGTGCGCTTTCATTTGACCTCTACTACGGGGGATACAAAATATCAGCCGGGTGAGTTGGTAGAAATCACCGAGGATAGGTTTAATTTATTACCGCCTTTAGCCGTGGCATTTGAGGGTGAAGATAAAGGCGAAATAACGGTACAGTTAGCGGTTACCCAAACTGAAGTGGGAACCTTAAAAATTCAATGTGTATCCATATCGGATGATAGCCAGCGTTTTGATGTTGAATTTCAGATTAGACGAAAAGGTAGGGCAGGCGTGCAAGCATCTGTTGAATTGCCTGCCAGTTTTAATGATGCAGTAGAAAAAATACAGGCTATTTTTGGTGCTAAATCTAAAAAAATTGACCCCAAAGCAGTAAAAAGTTTACGTGCTGATTTAGAAAAAGTATTGGGAATGTCCAGAAATGAATGGGAAACGCCTTTGCTTCGCGCGTTATTTGCCGCATTGTTAGAAGGCATGAAATCACGCAGGCGTTCAGAAAACCATGAAAGAATCTGGTTGAGTTTAGTGGGCTTTTGTTTGCGGCCTGGTTTTGGTTATCCTTTGGATGATTGGCGCATCGAACAGTTATGGAAAACCTATAGTCAAACCATTCAGTTTGTTAATGAAAGACAAAACTGGACGGAATGGTGGACTTTATGGCGACGTATTTCAGGCGGTTTAAATATAGATGCACAGGAACAGATTTTTAAAGATATATCTAAATATTTAAACCCTGCCGCCGCAAGGCAAGCCGGTGTCGCTAAACAAATCAAAATCCGCGGTTATGATGATATGGTACGTCTTGCAGGCGTATTGGAACGATTAGCTGTCGATAAAAAGATAACAATTTGTGAGTGGTTGTTAAAACGCTTAGAAAAATCCAGTGAGCCCAATCAAACCTGGTGGGCTGTTGGGCGTATTGCATCCAGGATTCCATTTCATGGCAGTAGTCATAATGTGATTCCCGCAGAAACGGCCTCACTATGGATACAACAAATATTACAAGTGGATTGGAAAAAAGTCCCGCAAGCCGGGTTTGCAGCAACACTTATAGCTAGAATGAGTGGTGATAGAGCCAGAGACCTGGATGAAGCGACGCGATTACAAATTATAGAAAAACTAAAATCAAGTAAATCACCGGCATCCTGGATAGCAATGGTTGAAGCCTATAGAGAGTTGGATGCAACAGAAGAAAAACAAATCTTTGGCGAAGCATTGCCGCCAGGGTTGAAATTAATTTCGTAAGGGTTTGATGTTTCTCGTTCCCACCGTCCTCGGTGGGAACGCATACGGTGCTTATATCTGGCTCGGTCTGCGTTCTCACGATCGCCGAATGTTCCCGACAACGGCGACACTCTGACCATCCATGGTCATCGCGGGAGCTTGGGAACGAGGAAATCTATTAAATTATTTTCTCTACATTATAGAGGCTGAGTAGTTACAAATTACAATCAATGTTTATGAGGTGTTTCGCAACCATTTAAATAAATAGTCAAG
>CAYMPX010000303.1:0-3190 GCA_964392135.1 uncultured Methylomarinum sp. | reverse complement strand
AAAGCATTATTAATCATATCATTAACAATCAACAAGACAGAGAAATCATTGCTCCTATTGCGTTTCACTTAATTAACAGTAAAACGCAATCTACTTTCTTTATTTGCTGGATTCATCCGTTTTGTGATGCCAGAGGCATAGATTTAATTGTTAAATACTTATGCACTGAAACGGCGGAACAACGTCACGCATTTATCCAGGCGGATCCTAAACCATTAGTTAATCTGCAATTGGACAAATACAGCGGGTGGAAAAAACTGGGGTTGCTATTAAAAGGTAAACGCTATATTCAAACTATTGATAAGCTACAAAGTATTCAACCTTTTGACAGCAAATTAGCAGCTCGGCAGTTAAATCATCGTATTTTCAGGTTGACTGCAGCTCAAACCGAACAAATCACTCAACTGGCAAGAAAACATGTCGGCTTGACCGGTACCAGTCTGTATTACATTGGCTGTTTAATGCGGGCATTAGATAAAATGTACCCTGATAACCCAGGTGAAGCTTATTGCGCACCTTATGCTTTTAATTTACGTAAACAACGTGCGGTAACACCGGTTGTGGCTAATCACGTCTGTGCCTTATTTGCCCAAGCGCCTCGTCATATTGTTAAAGATCGTGATGCCTTATTTGCCCATCTAAAAAAACAAAACCGGGATGTGATTCGACAGCAATTGGATTACGCCTTTTTACCCTTGATGTGGGCAGGTAGCTGGTTATCACTCGCTAACTATGGAAAAATCCTGCGTCTTTCCAGTGCGGGTAAGGAACGTAGTTCGTTTTGGTTTTCTGATGTTGGCAGATTAGATCCAGCAGCCGACAGCTTTCCTGGGGCTAAAGTAACTGCCTTATTTCATTTATGTCCAGTAACTACACCACCTGGACTGGCTTTTGTATGCTGTGTTTATCAAAACCAATTAACCCTGAGTTATAACTTTGTTGAACCATTAGCTAATTCAGAACAAATAGAAACATTACATCAATTGGTTTTGGCTGAATTACGTGGGGAAATAAAAGAATGACTCTACTCTCTGCTTTTGAGCAACAATGCAAGATCACTCCCGATAATATTGCCTTTATCGAAGGCAAGCGTCAACTAAGTTACTTGCAAGTGCAACAACAAGCCCAACAAATCGGTCGGTTATTGCAATCTGGAATAACACCCTGTCAACGCGTTATCATTGCACTTGATCGCGGAATAGATGCCGCTGTTGCTATTTTTGCGACATTAACCGCCGGTGCTTGTTATATTCCTGTTGATATTAAAAACCCCAGCTGTCGTCTACGCTTTATCTGTCATGATGCAGATGCACAATATATTATCGGCAATGGAGATTGTCCTGATTGGGTCGATAATTCTCAACAATGGCTAAATATTAAGCAGATACCCGTTGTTTTTAAACAAACAACTTTAATGACTGTAGATGCAGAATCGCTTGCGGCAATACTTTATACTTCGGGTTCTACAGGCAATCCTAAAGGTGTTGCTTTAAGCCACCGCGCTATGGCTAATTTTGCTGATTGGGCTGCGGATACATTTAACATTAGTGATAAAGACCAAATTGCCTCATTAACTCCGTTTCATTTTGATCTTAGTGTATTTGATTTATTTAGCAGTTTAAGTCGTGGGGCAACCGTAAATTTTATCCCTGCCCGATTAACCTTATCGCCAGGAAAACTCACACGTTGGCTTAAACACAATAAAATCAACCTATGGTATACCGTCCCGTCTATCCTTGGATTTATTGCCTTAAAAGGTGCTTTAAATAACACGCCATTACCGCATTTAAAAAGCATTTTATTTGCCGGAGAAGTATTTCCAACACTTCAACTTATCACACTTTGTAATTTATTACCGGCAGTTGATTTTTACAATCTCTATGGCCCGACTGAAACCAATGTATGTTGTTACTGGCCTGTAGAGCGTAGTCGATTAAATGCAGGATACACTATTCCTATAGGCAAGCCGGCTTGCGGTTCAATATTAACCATTGCCCCGGATAGCAGTGAATTACAAGTACAAAGCAATAACAATCTATCCGGTTATTGGCAACAAGGCAAACTGACTCCCGCCGTATTGACTCATAATTTTTATCTGACAGGCGATAAAGTATCTCTTAACGAACAGAATGAATATTGTTATCACGGACGGTTGGATAGAATGTTGAAATGCTCCGGTTATCGGGTGGAACCTGCTGAAATAGAAGCTATTATTCAACAATTCCCGGAAATCGAAAGTTGTGCAGTTGTTGGTATAAAAGACAGTGCCAGCGGTCAACGCCCAGCGGCGGCTGTGGTATTAAAAGACCATCACAAACTTGCGGATATAATCAAGCCACTCAGGCAAAAATTACCTGCTTATATGCAGCCCAGAAAATATATTGTACTGTCGTCATTACCGTATCTAAACAATGGTAAAACCGATTATCAATCGCTACAAAAACAATTGGAGAATACATGAATACACTTCCTCCGACAGGTGATGCGCAGGCATCAAAACAACGATTTATTCACTGTGCAAAGCGGGGATTATTAAAACATGCGATACCCCGTAATAAAGGCGGGCGGGGGGATAATTTTTCACATTTAATCACTGCCCATGAAGCGTTAGGAAAACACAGTTTAGATAATGGCTTATTACTTTCTATTAACGCGCACCTTTGGGGCTGTGTTTTTCCTCTACTTAACTATGGCACAAAACAGCAACAACAACATTATCTAATAAAATTATTATCCGGTGAGTTAATAGCAGGACATGCCATTACCGAACCCCAAGCAGGTTCAGATCTTAATGCTTTAGAAATGACCGTAGAAAACACAGATAAAGGCTTGCTAATCAACGGACACAAACGCTTTATCACCAATACGCCAATCGCAGATTTATTAGTTGTTTATGCACGTTTAGATAATAAATTATCCGCCTTTATTGTTCACGCTAATGATAACGGCGCTAATTTTCTTGGTCATCCTGAAGTAACAGCTTGTAAAACAGCAACCATGGGTGATGTGGTATTAGAGGATTGTTTGATCCCTCACTCAAGACAACTAGGCAAAACCGGCGCGGGCAACATGATGATTCAGCAAGCACTGGAATTAGAGCGAGCATTTATTTTTGCAGGAATAGCGGGAGTAATGGATTGGCAATTAAAAACGGTTGTTCAAGCCAGTCGTCAACGTAAAGTAAATGGGT
>CAYMPX010000302.1:0-3193 GCA_964392135.1 uncultured Methylomarinum sp. | reverse complement strand
GAAACATAATGAGGCTGAAATAACCGGGGTCAAATAACTGGGGTCAAAATAACTGGGGGAATAACTGGGGTCAACTGGGGTCAGATAACTGAATAACTGGGGTCAGAATAACTGGGGTCAGATACACATTATATTCCTCAGTTATTCCTTTATACCGCTATTGATTTGCAATCGTACTTAATTGCAATACATAAGAGCACTAACATGAAGATAGATACAATTAGCATACGAATTGATCATGACATAAAAACTGAATTTACTCATGTTTGTGAAGAAATTGGATTAAGCCCTTCGCAAGCTATTAAATTATTTGCAAAAGCCGTTATCAATTATGGTGGAATTCCATTTGAACTTAAAAACCAAACAACCCAATAAGATTACTGTACAAGCTATACAAGAACCAGAAGAAGGAAAAGACCAATAAAATCAATTAACTATATTTTTAAAAGAATACATATCTAAATAATCCATACAGATGATATTAATTATTCAGTGACCAAAAGCCTTACCCGTATAAATATCACATAAAAAAGACTGAGATACTTAAAATATCTCAGTCTTTTTATACATACGGCATAAATAATAACCCCCCTACACAAGCACTAAATTATCTCTGTGGATAAGCTCAGCATCATCTGCATAGCCTAATATTTCTTCAAATTCAGAACTGACTTTACCGATAATTTTTTCAGCTTCGCGTGAACTGTAATTTGCCAGACCACGAGCCACTTCCATTCCATCCGCAGAGACACAAGACACTAAATCGCCGCGATTAAAGTCCCCGGTCACGGAGGTCACGCCGACTGCCAGCAAACTTTTACCCGCACCGGTCAAAATAGTAATTGCACCCTGGTCAAGGATCAATTGCCCTTTAACCTGTAACTGCCCTGCCAGCCACTGTTTTCTTGCGGCTAACGGTGCAATATCAGGCACCAGATAGGTTCCAATTTCTTCACCAGAAACCACCCGATCAATAACTAATGGTTCTGCCCCCGAAACGATCACAGTTGCAGCCCCCGACCTGGCCGCCAGCCGGGCTGCTCGAACTTTGGTGAACATGCCGCCCCGACCCAAACCGCTGCGACTTCCGCCAGCCACTTTATCCAGCAATACATCATTAACAGCCGCAGTTGAAATCAATTTTGCCTCAGGGTTTATGCCGGGATCAGAATCTAACAAGCCGGCTTGGTCGGTTAAAATAATTAATAACTCGGCTTCAACTAAATTTGCAACCAATGCTGCCAGGGTATCATTGTCACCAAAGCGAATTTCATCCGTGGCAACGGCATCATTCTCATTAATAACAGGGACAACACCGTAACCCAGCAAGGTTAACAGGGTACTTCGAGCATTTAAATAACGCTGACGATCTGAGAGATCGTCATGGGTTAATAACACTTGTGCCGAGTGCAGATTATGTTTTTGAAAATTATCTTCGAAGGTTTTAATTAACCCCATTTGACCCACAGACGCCGCTGCCTGCAGTTCATGCAAGGTTTTTGGACGTTCTTTTAACCCCAAACGACAAATACCTTCTGCCACGGAGCCCGATGAAACCAGCAGCACATCTTTATCTTGCAGACTGATACCAGCCATTTGAGCAACCCACTCCGCAATAGCCGGCTTATTTAAGCCTTTTCCACCTGCGGTTAATAGCGAGCTACCAATTTTTACTACAACGCGCCTGGCACGGGGAAAATCACTCCTGCTCACTTTCCTCATCCTGCTGTTTCTGCTGATCAAGAAAATCCATAATGGCATACATCAAGTGTTGAGTGCCTTGTTTTTTTAAGGCTGAAATTTCAAATACCGGACCTTGCCATTCCAGCTCATCCACAATGGCTTTGCAATGTGCATCAGCTTCTTCATCCAACAGACGATCTATCTTATTCAACACCAGCCAACGCGGTTTACCCGCTAAATCATCACTCCACTTTTCAATTTCATTGATAATCTTTTTTGCCGCTGCAACAGGCGTATCGAGTGACTCATAAGGCACTACATCAATCATATGTAATAACAACCCGGTACGCGAAAGATGTCTCAAGAACTGCAATCCTAATCCAGCACCTTCTGCTGCCCCTTCGATAACCCCGGGAATATCCGCAATCACAAAGCTACGCATATCACCCACACGCACAACTCCTAAATTGGGATGCAAGGTGGTAAACGGGTAATCAGCCACTTTAGGTTTAGCCGATGAAACCGAACGAATCAAGCTGGACTTTCCGGCATTCGGCATGCCTAATAAACCCACATCCGCAATCACCATTAATTCAAGCTTCAGCGTTCTTATTTCGCCCGGCTTACCTTTGGAAAATTGCTGCGGCGTTCTATTAATACTGCTTTTAAAACGGGTATTACCTAAGCCATGAAAACCACCCTTTGCCACTAACAGAGTGTCACCCTGTTTTAGCAACTCCCCCAATTTTTCATCGGTGGCAGATTCATAAACGATGGTTCCGGGTGGCACTGAGATATAAAGGTCTTCACCTTTTCTACCGGTACAGTTACGTCCCATACCCTTTTGACCGCGCTGGGCTTTATGCAATGAAAGATAGCGAAAATCAGCCAGGGTATTTACATTTTCAGCGGCAACCAGATAAATACTACCGCCATCACCGCCATCACCGCCATCAGGGCCGCCCATAGGAATATATTTTTCCCTACGAAAAGTGGCAACACCGCTACCGCCGTCACCTGCCTGTATTCGAATTTCAGCTTCGTCAACAAATCTCATTTTTTCTTAGGTATTAAGATTAAACAATAACCTCTCTACCCACCTACATTATTATTTGATACAAACAAAAAAGCCCCGTCAATGACGAGGCTTTATTGATTACCGCATTTATAACGGTTGGGCGATTAAGCAGCCACAATACTGATATATTTGCGGTTTTTTGGGCCTTTTTCCTGGAAAAGCACTTTACCATCCGCTTTCGCGAATAATGTGTGATCTTTACCAATGCCTACGTTGTCGCCTGCATGGAATCTTGTTCCACGCTGGCGAACTAAAATATTTCCAGCTAGAACTTCCTGACCGCCGTAACGTTTAACACCTAATCGCTTGGCATTGGAGTCACGTCCGTTTCTAGTACTACCACCCGCTTTCTTATGAGCCATTACTTACTCCTTGATATTAAGCAGAAATACCAGTAATCTGGATTTCTGTGAAGTATTGACGATGCCCCAT
>CAYMPX010000301.1:0-3194 GCA_964392135.1 uncultured Methylomarinum sp. | reverse complement strand
CAATAGGAATATGTCTGGCTTTGAACTTGTCCCTGTTATAGATGACTAAAGTGTTAGATAAATCTTATATTTCGGGCTTCAGTCATGGGGATAGAGCATGAAGAATGTTGTGATTACAGGGTATTGTCGATCACCTTTTACACCGGTTCATAAAGGTCAGTTAGCAACGGTTCGACCTGATGATTTGGTAGCACAGGTGATTAAAGGATTGTTGGATAAAGTGTCTGTAAATCAACAGGATATTGAAGACCTGATTTTAGGTTGTGCTTTTCCGGAAGCCGAGCAGGGACTGAATCTGGCACGTCTGGTGGTTCATTTAGCCGGCTTGCCTGTTACGGTCGCAGGTATGACGGTTAATCGCTTCTGTGGCTCATCTATGCAGGCAATTCATCTGGCTGCCGGTGCTATTCAAATGAATGCCGGCGAGGTTTTTATTTGTGCGGGTATTGAGTCCATGTCGCGTGTACCCATGGGGGGATATAATATGATGCCTAATCCTGCGCTATACCAATCATACCCTGAAGCGTATATAAATATGGGGGAAACGGCAGAGAATCTGGCAGAAAATTATCGATTAAGCCGTAAAGCACAGGAAGCGTTTGCTTTAGAAAGCCATCGTAAAGCGCACCAGGCGCAACAAAACGGTTTTTTTGCTGATGAAATTGTGGCTATAGAAACAGCAAAACAAGGGATGGTTGCTACAGATGGTTGTATTCGTCCGGATTCCACAGCAGCCGGGTTAGCTGAATTAAAACCTGCTTTTAGTGTAACAGGTAGTGTGACAGCAGGAACCTCTTCGCCATTAACCGATGGCGCTGCGGCTGTACTGGTTTGTAGTGAAGACTATGCCGACCGTCATGGGCTAAATAAATTGGCTCGTATTAAATCGATTGCGGTCTCTGCCTGCGCCCCTGAAATCATGGGTATAGGGCCAGTTAATGCGACACAAAAAGCCTTGCAAAGAGCGGGTTTATCTTTAGATGATATTGATATTGTAGAGTTAAATGAAGCATTTGCAGCCCAATCTTTAGCGGTTCTAAATGATTTACCGGTCTCGACACTTAAATTGAATCTGGATGGCGGTGCACTCGCCTTGGGGCACCCTTTAGGTGCAACCGGTGCAAGAATTGTTGGTAAAGCGGCCAGCTTGTTACAAAGACAGCATAAGCGCTATGCATTAGCGACACAATGTATTGGAGGAGGGCAGGGCATTGCAACCATATTGGAGGCGAGCTGATGAACATTAAAAAAGTGGCTGTGATAGGGGCGGGTGTTATGGGTGCCAGTATTGCTGCCCATATAAGTAATGCAGGCATCCCCGTTTATTTATTGGATATTGTGCCAAAAGCGGCTGATGGTGAAGTTAAAAATCGAAATGTGATTGCTGAAACCGCAGTACAAAAACTGTTGAAAGCCAATCCTGCCCCTTTAATGCATAAAAAAAATGCACGTTTAATCACCACGGGGAATATTGAAGATCATCTGGATTTATTAACAGAGGTTGACTGGGTGATTGAAGCGGTGATCGAAGATTTAGACATAAAAAAAATGCTTTATCTGAAACTGGAAAAGGTTTGTCGCTCAGATACGGTTATTTCCTCAAACACCTCAACATTACCCTTACGACAGTTAGTGGATGGTTTTTCAGCAGATTTTCAAAATCGATTCATAATTACCCATTTTTTTAACCCTCCCAGATACATGCGCTTACTGGAATTGGTAAGCAGTTCCGCAACCGATAAGAAACTGATTGATTCTGTTAGAATGTTTGCAGAGATCAAGCTGGGTAAAGGCTGTGTTGAGTGTAAAGACACCATCGGTTTTATTGCCAATCGTATCGGTATTTATTGGGTGCAATGTGGTTTATTGGAAGCCTTTAAACAGGGCATTAGTGTTGAAGAAGCCGATGCAGTGCTGGGCGTACCTTTTGGAATACCTAAAACAGGGATATTTGGTCTGCTGGATTTAGTCGGACTGGATTTAATCCCTCATATTATGGAAAGCATGAAACAGTTACCCGCAGAGGATGCTTTTCATCAGATCAGTGACACACCTGAATTATTTACCCGGATGATTAACGATGGCTATACCGGCCGTAAGGGCAAGGGTGGTTTTTATCGGTTGAATAAAAAGGGTGGAAAAAGAATCAAGGAATCGATTAGTCTGGAAACAGGTGAGTACAGTAAAAGCGAAAAACCTGTAATGGAGTGTTTAAAAGTTGCGCATAAACAAGGCTTGCAGGCTTTTTTGTCTTTAGATGAAAAAAACGCCATTTATGCATGGACAGTGATCTCAAAAACCTTGCTTTATGCAGCCAGTCTGGTACCTGAAATAGCCGATGAGCTTACGGCAGTGGATGAAGCCATGCGACTGGGCTATAACTGGCAATATGGCCCTTTTGAATTACTGGATAAAATCGGTGGTGACTGGTTTATTAATAAACTTAAACAGCAAGGGGTAACAGAAAAAATTCCTCAGATAGTAAGCTCAAGTCCTTTTTATAAGACGGATTCAGGAATACTTGAATATCGTACTTTATCGAATGCGTTTCGCCCTGTTCCAAGAGCGGAAGGTGTTTTATTGCTATCAGATGTTAAATTACAAAAACCTGCCGTGCTGGAGAATGCATCAGCAAGTTTATGGGATATAGGTGATGGCATCGCCTGTTTTGAATTTCATAGCAAAATGAATACCTTTGATCTGGATATTTTAAGCTTATTACAGCAAAGCATAAAAAAGGTTGAGCAGAATTTTGTTGCGCTGGTTATTCATAATGAAGCGGATAATTTTTCTGTGGGCGCAAATCTGGGTTTGCTAATGTTTGCGATAGAGCAGGGCGATTGGGATAGTGTTGACAATTTGATTCAACAGGGTCAGCAGACCTTTATGGCTTTAAAATATGCACCATTTCCTGTGGTTGCTGCGCCTACAGGACTGGCTTTAGGAGGGGGCTGTGAAATTCTTCTACACTGTGATGCCATACAGGCACATGCCGAGTTGTATACAGGTCTGGTAGAAGTAAGTGTTGGTCTGGTTCCGGGATGGGGCGGCTGTAAGGAATATTTGCGTCGTTGTTTACAACTAAAATTGATAGGCGGCCCAATACCTCCTGTTGCCAGGGCTTTTCAGACGATTGCTATGGCAAAGGTTTCAACATCAGCTGTTGAAGCCAGGGATCTGCTGTTTGTTTCTGC
>CAYMPX010000300.1:0-3205 GCA_964392135.1 uncultured Methylomarinum sp. | reverse complement strand
AATATTTTGCAAAATAAACCAAGAATAATTACCTATTAAAATCATATGGTTATATTTTTTATATAATTTAATCGGAAAGCTCTACTTTTTTACCAAGTGATTTATTAAGATATAATTAATTGATTTTATTGGTCTTTTTTGTCAATGCGTAACTCCTAAAACATAAGAATAACAAAATTATTAGTTTAGAGCGGCTACATTATTTAAAATCAGCACCCGAAATTATCTTCGTATCACTTGATTTCACTGAAATCTTCGGATTTCCAGGACTAAAAACTTGAATATCAAGTAAAAAAATATTTTATTTTTATCAGTCCGTAGCAATCACTTTTTCTTTTCAGGCTTTTGCCATCCGGTGATCGATACTTGCTTAGCTCTCGACAAGGTTAATTGGCATTCCGGGGTATCTTTAGTGATTGTTGAGCCTGCACCAATTGTTGCTCCCTTACCTACGGTTACAGGTGCAATTAACTGGGTATCAGAACCAATAAAAGCACCGTCTTCAATAATGGTTTTAAATTTATTCACACCATCATAGTTACAAGTAATCGTCCCTGCACCAATATTTACCTGACTGCCCACCGAAGCATCGCCAATATAACTTAAATGATTTATTTTACTGCCTGTTGCCACGGTTGATTTTTTAATTTCAACAAAATTACCAATATGGACTTCACTGGCTAATTCAGCCTGTGGTCTTAAACGGGCGAAAGGTCCTATTCTGCTACGTTCACCGACTGAAGCATCTTCAATAATACAGTTCGCCAGTATTTCCACATTATCTGCAATGACTGCATTTTTCAAAATACAATTTGCACCAATTATGACATTATTACCGATACTATTAACCCCTTCAAACACCACATTGATATCAACTTCAATATCTTGACCTAAGGATTTAAATTCGCCACGTACATCTATTCTTGATGGGTCTCGTAAGGTAACACCTTGTTGCATTAAGCTTTGCGCTTGCTGTAATTGATAAATCCTTTCAAGATGGGCTAATTGACTGCGATCATTCACACCCAAGACTTCATCCTGGGTATCCGGCTGGTTAGTTTTAATCTCAATACCCTCATTAACAGCCATTTCAATAATATCTGTTAGATAAAATTCGCCTTGCGCATTGCTATTGCCTAGTTTCGATAACCACTGTATTAACAAATTGCCTGGTGTCGCAATAATCCCTGTATTACCTTCGGTAATTAATTTCTCTTCAAGACTGGCATCTTTTTCTTCAACAATCTTTAATACAGCACCCTCAGGAGACCTGATGATACGTCCATAGCCTTTTGGATCATCTAACTCGACAGTTAATAAAGCAATAGATGTTTGGCTTACATTGTCTAGTAATTTAGCTATGGTTTGTTTTTTTAATAAAGGCACATCGCCATATAGGATAAGCACGTTATCATCTGCATCAATGAAATCTTCTGCCTGTTGAACAGCATGCCCTGTGCCTAATTGCTGTTTTTGCTCTACCCAGTTTGCATCCAGTGAACTCAACTGCTGTTTAACTAATTCCCCCTCATGTCCATAGACAATCACGATTGAATTATTTTCTAACTGTTGACTGGTATCATACACATGATGTAGCAAAGCGCGGTTTGCTATTTGATGCAAGACCTTTGGTTTAGCCGAACGCATACGCGTTCCTTGTCCTGCTGCGAGAATAATCGTTTTAATATCCATTGTTATCTCTAGTAAATTTATTTACTGCATTTTTATAATTAGGAACGTGCATAAAAAAGCCCGAAAATGTCTGCACATGATCGGGCTTTTTTTGACTACGCAGTTATTACTACGAACCTCGTTTTCTTAATCTATCCAAAGTTCTTAATTGCATTATCGCTTGCGCTAATTCCGCTTGTGCTTTCGCGTAATCAATTTTACCTGACTTGTCAGACAACATTTCTTCCGCTTTCGCTTTTGCTTCTAAAGCTGCTGCTTCATCAATATCTTTCGCCCGGATTGCGGTATCAGCTAACACAGTGACTAAATGGGGTTGCACCTCTAAGATACCGCCAGAAACATAAAATTCTTGTGTTTCTTTGTCACTGATTTTAACGCGTACTGCGCCCGGTTGAAGACTGGTTATTAATGGAGCATGACGCGGTGCAATACCTACTTCGCCAAGTTCAGCAGGTGCAAAAACCATTTCCGCCAATCCGGAAAATACCTCGCTCTCTGCACCTACGATATCTACATGTATTGTCATGGTCATAATATTTCCTATAAGTTATTAACTAACTTACATTCCTTTTGCTTTTTCAACGGCTTCATCAATGGTACCTACCATATAGAAAGCTTGCTCAGGAAGTGCATCATACTCACCGTCAATAATACCTTTAAATCCAGCAATAGTATCTTTTAAAGAGACATATTTACCTGGAGAACCCGTAAAGACTTCAGCAACAAAGAAAGGTTGAGACAAGAAACGTTGAACTTTACGCGCTCTGGTTACTGTCAACTTATCTTCTTCTGATAATTCATCCATACCTAAAATCGCGATAATATCACGCAATTCTTTGTAACGTTGCAAGATACCTTGTACGCCACGAGCAACACCATAATGCTCTTGACCAATCACTAAAGGATCTAACTGACGACTACTTGAATCTAAAGGATCAATCGCAGGATAAATACCTAGTTCAGCAATTTGACGAGATAATACAACCGTCGCATCTAAATGCGCAAACGTGGTAGCAGGTGATGGATCGGTTAAATCATCCGCAGGTACGTATACCGCCTGGATTGAAGTAATAGAACCTGTTTTAGTCGAAGTAATACGCTCTTGTAATACACCCATTTCTTCAGCCAATGTAGGCTGGTAACCTACCGCTGATGGCATACGACCTAATAGCGCTGATACTTCAGTACCCGCCAATGTATAACGATAAATATTATCGACGAAGAATAATACATCACGACCTTCTTCACGGAAGAATTCAGCCATGGTTAAACCTGTCAAAGCAACGCGCAATCTGTTTCCAGGTGGCTCATTCATTTGACCGTAAACTAATGATACTTTATCGATTACATTTGAATCTGTCATTTCATGGTAGAAATCATTACCCTCACGAGTACGCTCACCCACACCAGCAAATACAGAGAAACCACTGTGCTCAATCGCAATATTACGAATAAGCTCCATCATGTTGACTGTTTTACCCACACCGGCACCACCAAACAAACCGACTTTACC
>CAYMPX010000299.1:0-3212 GCA_964392135.1 uncultured Methylomarinum sp. | reverse complement strand
GAACCACGATTATTATCCATACGCATCCAACCGCCACGAACAGAGAACATCTGGTCTTTAGCCGCAACGTGTACAGGTGCATTCTTAACAGAAGCCATCCATTGATCCAGTTCTTGAACTTTAGTTGTATCTGTAGAATTAGCTGCCATGGTTTTTACACGGCTTAATTCTGCTTGCATGGCTTGCATCATTGTTGCCATTTGGCTAACTTGTGCTTCTAAAACTGCGGTTTTCTTAGCGGTTACATCTGCCTGTGTGTCTGCCGCTGCTTGTGGAGAAACCAACGCTCCAGCCAGTGTTAAAGACGCTGTTGCTATGCTCAGCGCTATCTTTGTTTTTTTGATCATCGATTTCCCCCTCAAGAGGTTGTTATTTTTATAAATTATTTGCTGATACACAACAAAAATTGATTTACGCGGGTAATAGTAGCAGCTAATCCAATTCCTTACAAGTTTTACCACTATTTTTTTTTATTAAAATTCACCTTATTTATCAATAAGATATAATGTTACTTTAACTTATCAATTGATAATGTAGAAAAAAAACAACAGTCCCCTTCCTTATATAGCTCCTGTATACTATAGCCATCAGCCTTTATTATTGGCTACTTTTACTCTCTCAAAACCTCGTTTAAAATACATGTCCAAGACCTCAGATATCACCATTATAGGCAGCGGTGCAATTGGCTTATTAACTGCCAGAGAATTTGTTAAAGCAGGCTACAGTGTCAGTCTTATAGATAAATCCCTATCGGGTCAGGAAGCCTCCTGGGCGGGGGGCGGTATTTTATTGCCACTTTATCCCTGGCGACAACCCGAGGCAATTAGTACCTTGGTTTTAGAAAGTATAAAAAACTATGCCTCCCTTTCTAAGGAATTATTTAATGCCACCCAAATTGATCCCGAATGGTATGACTGCGGATTACTGATCTGTAAAAATCCAGATGTTGAGCTGGCAACCGATTGGTGTGATACTCACCATATTCCATATCAAACGGCTGACAGCACATTTTTCAATGACTTAAATACCGACAGCCTAAAACCATTATGGCTGCCCCGTATTGCGCAAGCCCGAAATCCACGTTTATTAAAGTCGTTAAAAGCCTATTTACTGGATGCAGGGGTAAAGTTTTTTGAACACAGCGAAGTTTTTGACTGCACCGTTAAAAATCAAACAGTGACTTCATTAAAGACCCGACGAGATACTATTGACATTAACCAGTTAATTATTTGCACGGGCGCCTGGACTCGGCAATTAACTAAAAAACTATTTCCTGAGCTACTCACAAGGACTGAAATTTCACCCGTAAAAGGACAAATGCTGTTATTTGATGCGAAACCGGATAGTTTGTCGCACATGGTGCTAGATAATGACCATTACCTTATCCCCCGCAAAGACGGCAAAATTTTAGCGGGAAGTTCTGTAGAACATAGTGCCTTTGATAAAAGCATTTCAAACGACACCAAAGAAAAGCTATATACTTTTGCTACCGAGTTGTTTCCAGCACTTAAAGATTTTCCTTTAAGTCATCATTGGGCAGGATTACGCCCAGGAACAAAGCACGGTATACCTTATATAGACAAACACCCCGAAATTAAAAATTTAAGCATTAATGCCGGGCATTTTAGAAATGGCTTAGTGATGGGGCCGGCCTCTGCTACATTAATGACAGATTTGATTTTGAATAGAAAACCTTGTGTTGATCCCGAGCCTTACAAACTGAAATTGGGTTAGCTTATCAAGCGTAGCGCAGATAACCTAACCCGCCCTACATCTCCCCAAATATACAGACCAATCATGAACCTTTACCCTTTACTCCGCCCCGTTCTATTTTCCCTTGATCCTGAGCTTGCTCATACCGTGACCTTAAAGCTGTTAAACTTTGCAGAAAAAACCGGTTTATCCGCTTTAAGCAAAGCCAGCTCAGATAATCAACCTGTCACTGTTATGGGGCTAAATTTTAAAAACCCTGTCGGTTTGGCTGCGGGACTGGATAAGAATGGCGAGTATATTAATGCGCTTGCGGCTTTAGGCTTTGGTTTCATTGAAATAGGTACGGTAACGCCCAGACCACAACCGGGCAACCCCAAACCACGCTTATTTAGATTACCTGAACATGAAGCCATTATTAATCGTATGGGGTTTAACAATCTGGGGGTAGATCATTTAATTGCACAAGTTAAACAGGCAAACTATCAAGGTATTTTAGGCATCAATATTGGTAAAAACTTTGATACGCCGATTAAAAATGCGACAGATGATTATTTAATTGGTTTACGTAAAAGCTATAACATAGCCAGCTATATTACCCTTAATATTTCTTCCCCTAACACCAAAAATCTACGTCAGTTACAGCAAGGCGATAAGATTAAAAACCTGCTATCCTCACTAAAAGAAGAACAACTCAAGTTACAACAAACACATGATAAATACACGCCTTTAGTGGTAAAAATCGCACCTGATTTAAATGATGAAGAAATCGTTCATATCGCCAGATTATTACAAGCGTTTAATATTGATGGTGTGATTGCAACGAATACCACCCTTTCCAGAGCAGCCATTCAAGGGCATGTACATGCTGAAGAAACGGGGGGATTAAGCGGGGCGCCGGTTAAGGAAAAATCAACCTATGTGGTTAAAGGTTTAGCCTCAGAACTTAAGGGTGAAATCCCTATTATCGCTGCAGGGGGTATTTTATCAGGCAAAGATGCTCAGGATAAGCTGGATGCAGGGGCAAGTTTGGTGCAAGTATACAGTGGTTTGATTTATCGTGGCCCACAGTTAATTGAGGATATTTTGCAGGTAATTTAACGATTATTTATATCCCTCCTTATTCCCCTGAACTCAATCTCACAGGGTAGGGTGGAAATACCCACCACAGATCAAGGTCGATGGAAGTAAAACCACCTCCTTACACATAAGCCTGTAACCGGGTGACTAAACACATAACCAGGCTTTCCATCTAAGACGAAACAATATAGATGCATTTTGTAGGTTCGACAAATTCGCACCATAATGTTTAATGTCTACATGGCTCGAATAAATTCTAACCTACCGTTAACTGTCCCGTCTTAAGTTGGCAGCTCATAACTGTTCTTCTTTAACCATATTCACCCTGATAATTGGATATTATCCTGCTTTTCAGGCACATTTCACCCAAAGTAAGTGACTCTCACTTTGGGTATTTTAATCGAGTCTGACCCCATTGGTTT
>CAYMPX010000298.1:0-3248 GCA_964392135.1 uncultured Methylomarinum sp. | reverse complement strand
AGATAAAGTTCAGGGGCAATTCGTAAATATAAGCCCATATCTAAGGCGTTATGATGCGTTTCAAAGGGACGTGCTGTTGCACCACCTGGAATCGCCTGCATCATCGGTGTTTCAACTTCTAAAAAGTCTTTCTCTGCTAAAAAGCGACGAATATACGCCACAATTTGTGAGCGGATTAAAAAAGTTTTACGCGAATCGTCACTCATAATCAAATCCAGATAACGCTGTCTGTATTTAATTTCCTGATCCACCACACCATGAAATTTTTCGGGTAATGGACGTAAGGCTTTAGTTAACAGACGAATATCATCCACTCTGACGCTTAATTCACCCACTTTAGTTTTAAACAACTCACCTTCTGCACCCACAATATCGCCAATATCCCATTTTTTGAATTGTTCGTTATAGAACCCTTCTGGCAAGGTATCACGCGTCACATAAAGCTGTAATTTACCCGACATATCCTGAATATGACAGAAACTGGCTTTACCCATGATTCTGCGGGTCATGATGCGCCCTGCAACTTTAACTCGAATGGGTTCTTCCTCTAACTCTTCCTTGGTTTTTTCACCATATTTAGCCAATAACTCACCACTGATCACATTACGGCGGAAATCCGTTGGGAAAGCAATGCCATTTTCACGCAATGCAGATAATTTAGCGCGGCGTTGTACAATTTGTTCTTGTTCGTCTTGTTGGTTTTCTGACATGTTGATTTTATAACTTTGTGTGTAGGTCGGGTTAGCGATAGTGTTAACTCGATATTTTCTGAGATTTATGTATTACAAACCACGCTTCAAACTGGCTTCCATAAACGGGTCTAAATCACCATCGAGTACAGCCTGAGTATTTCCAGTCTCCACATTGGTTCTTAGATCTTTAATTCTTGATTGATCCAGTACATAAGAGCGAATCTGACTACCCCAGCCAATATCTGACTTGCTGTCTTCCACCGCCTGTTGGGATTCAGACCGTTTAGAAAGCTCTAATTCATACAATTTGGCTTTTAACTGTTTCATCGCAGTATCCCGATTTTTATGTTGGGAGCGATCATTCTGACATTGCACTACAATGCCACTAGGCCCATGCGTAATACGAATAGCTGATTCTGTTTTGTTAACATGCTGTCCACCTGCCCCACTGGCCCGGTAGGTATCAACACGTAAATCAGCGGGGTTAATCTCAATGTCTATATCATCATCAATTTCCGGGGTAACAAACACCGAGGCAAATGAGGTATGCCGCCTGCTACCCGAGTCAAAAGGGGATTTTCTAACTAAACGGTGTACGCCAATTTCAGTACGCAACCAACCAAAAGCATAATCACCTTCAAATTTAATCGTTGCACTTTTAATACCCGCGACCTCGCCTTGTGACTCTTCTAGTAATTCAACTTTAAATCCTTTGGCTTCACCCCAGCGTAAATACATGCGTTCAATCATTGATGCCCAATCTTGCGCTTCTGTACCACCTGAACCCGACTGAATGTCTAAAAAGGCATTATTGGCATCCATTTCACCCGAAAACATCCGTCTAAATTCCAGTTCAGCGACTTTTTTCTCAAACTGCTGTAAATCGTCAACCACGGTTTCAATGGTTTCTTCATCCGATTCTTCTACTGCCATTTCCAATAACTCTTCAGCGTCGACTAAACCCTGTTCCAAATCAGTAATGGTATTAACAATTGTTTCTAATAGGCCGCGTTCTTTTCCTAACGCTTGCGCTCGTGCGGGGTCATTCCAGACCTCAGGTGCTTCCAGCTCTCTTAAAACCTCAACCAGACGTTCACTCTTGGTGATAAAGTCCAGATAATCTTTAAGCGCACTCCCTCGATTACGCAGGTCAAGGATGGTATTTTTTATCGGGTTGATTTCTTGCATGGATGATTTTTATCGACTTAAAAGCTAAAAACACCAAGGCTTTTGCTTCAAAAAATTTTAAACAGGGATTATAACAGAGCAGGTATTTTACTTGACTTAAATTTAACGGGATTTACTCCCAACGATCATCTCTAATTTGCAATCGACCGGATTCAACGCGCAGGGGAAAGGTATCCACATTTTCATAAGCCGGCGCACACTTGACTGCACCGGTTTTCACACAAAATCGTGCGCCATGCCGAGGGCAAATTATTTCATCACCGTCTAGCTCGCCACTGGCTATTTCTGCCCCATCATGTGTACAGACATCTTCTATGGCATAAAACTGTCCATCGATTCTAAAAATAGCGACTTCAGTGCCATCAACATCAATAATTATATTTTCACGCTCTCTCAATGCATCGCCTGCACACACATCAATCCAATCTGTCATTTTTAACCTTTAAGATAAACATCATAACGTAATAACTTGCCACTAAAACTATCACTGGGTTTTCCCGCAATCGGTTCGGCATAATCAGGACTTTTTACCACAACCCGTTTAGTTGCCGTCTGAAATGCAATGTCAAACAACTGTTCCTTGTCTTCATCATCACCTAGTAAATCACGCAATATCATCATCGATTTTTTGGGTAAGGCGGATTTTTTTCTTTTAGGCGGGAACATCGGGTCTATATAAATACATTCTGGCTTATTCGCTAGCTTTGACAACACCTCAATGGCATTACCTGCAATTAACTCAGGTGCTTTGAGCGCTCGATTTTTTACCCAGTGTTGTTGCTCTAATCGCTTAAAAGCATCATCCAATAACGCAACCATAACCGGAGAACGCTCAATACATCGTAGCGTGTAGCCCATCCGAAAAATATGCAGGCTATCTTGCCCCCAGCCTGTGGTCGCATCAATAATGGTTTGGGTTTTTCGTCCTAAAGCCTGTGCTAATGCACCATTTTTAGGCGCAGGCCATGACCGTTGTTCACCCGGTCGTGGTTCAATATCTACGGTTAATCCGCCTTTTTTTAGTAAGGCTTTATCTAAAAGTTTAAGGCAGTCATCGCGCCAGCTTAAGAAAAAACTTTCAGGCGTTTGTTTACTAGTCGATTGTAGCAAAGGAACATTTAATCGCTCAGCCAGCTCACTAAACCGTTCCAAGTCACCAAGTCCTTGGTAAAGAACGGCTAGTTTTCCTGAGTATTTATGCTGTGGTTCTTTTGTCGTCATTTTTAAAGTTTATAAAGAACTCGCACCGAAGGCGGACGCTCCTACAAGATGTGCCCCGTTTATTCAGTAGAAATAGAACGTTCTTTATTTTTCAATGCAGCATCTAGCGTATGCCAGGCTAATGTTGCACATTTAACCCGTGCTGGA
>CAYMPX010000297.1:0-3255 GCA_964392135.1 uncultured Methylomarinum sp. | reverse complement strand
TTGCTCCAATAATTTCTGCTTGTGCTGCTACTCTTGCTTTCACCTCTATTTTATCTGGCATTGTCCTCAGCTTTAAAGGTCATCGTTTTGCACTGATTTACTTAATCGCTTGGATCATTTTTATGCTGGGTACAGGGTTGTTTTCAGCTCGTAATGTTGGTTGGTTACCCAGTACAACCCTGACACGCTATGGAATAGCCTTTGGTAGCGCCTTAGAAATGATTTTATTATCTTTTGCACTTGCTTTACGTATTAATATCCTCCAACAATCTAATGACGATTTAAGTCAAGAAACCTTTCAGGCAAAAACCAAACTTATTACCGTGTTACAAAATAGTGAACGTGAACTATTACATCGTGTCAAAAAACGTACAGAAGCACTCGAAGAGGCGAATAATAAATTACTTTCACAAGGAGAGAAACTGCAAAAACTCGCCCATCATGATCCTTTAACGGGGCTAGCAAATCGTACACTGATAAATCAACAAGCTGATTTATTATTAACTAGATGTAAACGCGATAAAACAAAATTAGCTATTTTATTTTTGGATCTTGATGGCTTTAAACCCATTAATGATGAATATGGCCATCAGCTTGGTGATGATTTATTAGTTATTATCGCCAACAAATTACGTAAAATATTGCGTGATAGTGATCTTGTTGGCCGCATAGGTGGTGATGAGTTTATTATTGTTCTTGAAACTGGTTTTGGTGATTTTAATCCACAAGAAGTTGCTCATAAAATCAAAAAATCAATTTCACAACGTGTCTTATTAAATGGTCATTCAATTCAAGTTGGTGTCAGTATTGGTATTGCTATTTACCCTGATAATGCGGAAGAGTTAAATACCTTAATCTCCATTGCAGATAAAGCGATGTACACCGATAAAAAAGCTCGTAAAGAAAGGGCTAAGAGCCAATAATACCGCCATCATTTTTACTAATTAATACTGTTGCAGAGCGTGGCCGTCCCTTAGACTGATGATCAGGCCAATGACTCGTTGCATTTGGCATCAATGGTGATTTCTTTATTTCTGGTGATGTTGGCAAGCTATCCATTTCACCTGGATGCTGAATATTCACCCACATTGTTTTTAAATCAGGGGTCATCGTTACTCCCGTTATTTCACACCCATTTGGCCCAGTCAGAAATCGCCGTGTTTCACCATTATTGGGATCCACTGCCAACATCTGGTTATTACCAAACTGGGAAAATTCACCTCGATTTAATTTAGTCGAACTAATATCTGTTTGTACCCACAATACGCCACGAGAATCAATCATCAATCCATCGGGATTAGCATAGATGTTACCGTTAATTGCATCTTGATGTTGCTCATCACCTGCCAAAGCAAAGACATCCCAGTTAAATCGTGTGCTTATTGCATCCTCTTCAACGAGCTTTACAATATGGCCAAATTGATTGTTATCTCGTGGATTCATTGCATTTTTCTTCGGCTTACCCTCTTTACCTCGTTGATTATTGTTTGTCATCGATATATAGATATTATGCGTATTAGGATCTACTGTAATCCATTCAGGTCGATCCATTGGCGTTGCCCTTACTTTATCTGCCGCTTTACGTGCATGAACAAGTATATCCGCCTGATCATCAAAACTATATTCAGTTGTTAATTGATCTTGACCAAACACTAAAGGCAACCACTCTCCCGAACCATCCTCATTAAAATGAGCGACATAGAGAATACCCTTATCCAATAACTCACCATGATGAGCACCTAATGTTCCATCCCATGCCTGTTCTGTAATAAATTTATAGACATACTCGAACTTGGAATCATCACCAGAATAAAAGGCAACATGCCCATCTTTACCCACCTTATAAGCTACATTCTCATGCGAAAATCGTCCCATTGCTGTTCGTTTAACGGGCTTACTCTTCGAATTAAAAGGATCAAATTCAACTATCCAGCCAAAACGATTAACTTCATTGGGATGTAAACTCGCATTAAAACGTTCATCATTCTTATGCCAGCCATAGTAGCTATGCTTAATATCATAACGTTTAAAATTTTCTCGTTGCTTATCACTTAAGCCTTCCTGACTTGGTAATACAAAGTAATCATTAAAATTTTCTTCACATGTTAAGTAAGTACCCCACGGAGTTTTTCCATTAGAACAATTATTAAATGTGCCTAAAATTTCCTGCCCTATTGGATCGGCCTTGGTGTGAATATACTTTGTACCTGCAACTGGACCTGAAACAGCGATAGGAGTCCGTGCCGTTAAACGCCGTGCGTAAGAAGAGGGTCGAACGATCTGCCAGCCTTGCCCCGTATTCCTCACTTCAATAACTGATACACCATGAGCATACTGTTCTTTTAATGTTTTTTCCGCCGTATAGTTATCTGGTGTATCAAACACGCCTCCATCTTGATGTAAGATCTGCGCATCAATATATTCATGATTCATCACCAATAAACCATGGTCGTTCTGAGTCTCACCTTGATGTAAAGGATAAAATTGTATCGCATCATGATGCATACCCGCCTGCTGCAATTGCTCCTCAGCTGTATTTGATGCATCCATCTTAAATGTAGGGCCATCAGAAATAGGATCACCCCAACGATAAAATACTTCTGCTCGATAACCTTCTGGCACTATCACCTCATCAAGTAAATGTGCCACAGGAATAGATTTAAACCCTAATAAAGAATTAATCGCTTGTTTTACTTGCCTACTGATTGTTTTTTCAGCTAATGATGGCGGTACCAGTGCGGCAAATAGTGATCCAACACCAAACTGCATCACTTTTCGACGTGATAGTCGAGCTTTGATTAATGTATTAATATCTTTACTCATAACCTTATCCATTATGTTGTTCTAATGCCCATTGAACATGTTCTTGTACTAATTCTGACGAGGAGTTTAACCTTGATGTCAATGCATCAACAATATCTTGAGATGTTTGCGCATTGCCCAAGGCGACCGCAATATTACGCAACCAACATTCATAACCTATTCGCCTAATTGGACTACCTTCAAGTTGGGATAAAAAGTCCTGTTCTGTCCAAGAAAATAAATCAAGCAATTGTGGTGCATCGAGTCCTTGCCGTGGCAAGAAATCTGATTCGTTTGTTACGTGTGCAAACTTATTCCATGGGCACACTAATTGGCAATCATCACAGCCATAAATACGATTTCCTAACATCGGTCGAAATTCAACTGGAATAGATCCACGCAACTCAATCGTTAAATAAGAGATACACCGCCGTGCATCAACCTGATACGGCG
>CAYMPX010000296.1:0-3271 GCA_964392135.1 uncultured Methylomarinum sp. | reverse complement strand
GCTGACGTTGTGCAGCAGGTAGTGCCAATGCAATCTTGATGTCTGAATCAATCTTTTCAAGATGTGTAAGAGCGTTATCGGTCACAGGCTCTATAACAAACTTTGTTGAATTATTAAGATTTGATTTACCTGTAAAAAAACTGGCGACTGAGTCTAATAGTGAAGGTGATGCTTTAACATTTCTGGCACTTTGAATCGACTGGCATTGGCTGCGTAACGTGGCGCTAGCTGCTTGAAGTTGTGTTATTTCTGATGCTCTTGCCTGATGCCAGTCTGATGGCAGACTTTTTGGCCGTGCGTTTGATGTATTCTGTGGTGCTTTGTTTGGTTTAGTTAATTGAATATGTTGCGTCATTATCGGTCGCGTTAGCTCGTTAACTAGCTGTCGAGTCTGTTGAATACTGTCACGTAACGCAGCCGTATTTTGATTTTCTTTGTACGACCTTTTTGCAAGCAATAATGCCTGACCTATGTTTTGTACAGATTCGCGTGTATCTGGCTTCAGGCCATTTGTTTTTACGTCTGAACTTGCATGAGCGACTACGGATAGAGACGAAAATAATAACATGAAGCCAACGGCTAATATGCGCAATGTTCGATTAGTATGTAAGTTCGAGCGATAAAATTCCATGATATTCATCCTTTGGTTAAGCCTGAAACCGGTCTGACCGATTAAAATGCTGACGTCGAACAGCACTGCTTAGTAGTAATGCTGCCATAATAATGAGACCCCATTCAGGCAGTGTAGGGATGTCTTCATCAAGACCAGCGCCGCCAGCCACTGGATTGCCATCCAGTAGCACCATCGTAAGACTTGCTAACCCATCCAGAGGCGTGGTTGAAACAATGTTATTGTTTTGCAAATCAACCGTTGTTAAATTTATAGCCCATTCAAGTCCTGTCAAATCACTAATGCCCATATCATTTGCATTCAAATTCGTTAATCTCGCCAGGTCATTACGTGACAGGTTGTCCATGAAATTACGCCCCAGTTGCGCATTGATGACTGAACGAAGATTTGAATCAGGTATGTTAATTAATGTCTGGTTAATGCTACTCGCCGTACCATCAGCCGCTGAAAACGCTTGCATAATTAATGCTGTATCAAATATTTTATTGGACCAGCTACCATTTGCCGTTTGTGTTGTAGCAAGATTATCTAACCAGGGTTGTGCAACCACTGTGTTATTCGCCAACACGGCTGCGTGTGCAGACACGGCCTGTAGATACTCAGGCGATGTTATTGTCACGTTTGTAGATAACTGTGAAATGCCATTTGCGATATTAGTTGAAACACCTGGATCAACTGACTGCAACAAAGTTAATGATTTAACAACGACTGCTGTCGTAAATGCATCGCTTGAAGGTTCAAGGCCAACTGGCCAGCCAGACCCACTTAATTGAGACGATTTCAGATAATCAATGGCAGCCTGTAAATTTGCACTAGTAACCTGTCCTGCCAGTGAATGCAACACGATAGCGGTATCCACAGGCGATTGATGATAAATACTACTGAGACCCCACGCGCTTCTACCAGCCTGAGATGTGTCCTGTGCCTTTTCAAAATAACTAATTGCACGGCTAATATCATCACCATTAATAGACAAAATGAATGCACGACGCGACATGTAGTCTGCATTATCCGCAGAATGGTTTTCCAGCCAGGTGATGCCTTGAAAATAAGCATTATTACGATAACCCGTTGAACTAAGCGCTTGCACGCTTTCAATCGTCAGGATAAATTTCTCATTTTCAGTAGCGCCCCAGCTGCCATCAGGGTTTTGTTGCGACTGCAGCCATTGCGCGGCCAATTGATTATTAGACTCATAAATAGCTGAGGCATAGGGAGATATAACGCAAGTAAGGATTACAACAATCCTTGTGACCCATTTAACATCCATGGTAGTACCCTTAGTAGGTTTGTAATTATTCTGTTTAACTAGAGGCTACCGACTTAAAATTACATTACTGTGACGTGAATATGAAAATCTTGTTACACAAATACTTTATTGACTTGTTGTTTTCGTTTATTAATTATCTGAAACACACCAATCAACGCAAGAGGTACAAATAGAGCTAACGCTAAACGTCCGCCTGAATTCATGGTAGACATCCAGAGAACTACAGGTGAGCTTTCTAATAGTGCGAAATGATAATAATATAATACGAGATCTTCTAAACTCCCAATTAAAACCAGCGGAACATCAACCGCTAAAATCACAGCTAAAAATGGTAGAGAAAAAACGAGCAACAGGGACCGCTGGCAGAAAGTTCTTACTGGCCAAACAAATAGGACAGAAAAAAACACAATCATCATCTGCAAACTATGCGCCACCAGAGTTGATGAGCTTAATTCAACATCTGGCGGGACATTACGTTCTATTGATGATTTTCCTTTCGTTATGACACGCACCTTAAATACCGTTTCGCCTGACTCCTTCTCCAGACGAATATTTTGTATTTGATAATGCCTTGTCATTTTCGAAAAAACAAAAGAATAATATGGAATAAGGCGGCTACCTATTTGATCACCATAAATCAGGGCGATGCCATTGAGCACAACAATAACTGCAACCAATAGTCCTGCATGACGTAATTTTATTTTTTCCATTTAAAGCGCATTCCAGACAGCTTTTCTGGCCAACGTGTCCACCATATGTAATATAAACAGCCAATCATTATGATGATGGTAGGCCCTATAAAACCATGAATAGCTGAAAACCAGTCACGTTCATAGCGCAAACTATAATATAAACCAACAATTCTTAACTGGTTAGCCGCATAAATAAGAAGAACTCCGAGCACTAACCCAGCTAGTCTATGTTTCCATCTGGCTGGAAAGGCCATAATAGCAGCAACAATAAGAAAAATAGTTTCTATTCCTTCACAACCATTTAATACTGACAGCCGAACACTTTTTGAAATCAAACGATGCTCTACAGCATGAACCACTTCACCTGGATGAATTTTATTAATCAGAAAAGCACTGGGGGCAACTGTCATTTCATCTATTACAAGCGTTTCAATCCATGTATTCTTCGCAAGGTAATAAAGATAGCTAAACGAAAAAAACACTAAAAAAAATATCAGCGCAGTTCTTAGTACCGAATGATTATTGTTTTCCTGTGAACACATTTCCATATATGAGAGAGTTTGCACGTAATTTAATCGGGAAATATTAACGGAAAATTTTGACAGAATTATTACAACTCACACTAAAAACATGCCTCACTCAAATTTCCATCTGAACTTTCCGCCTAATAATGAAAGT
>CAYMPX010000295.1:0-3272 GCA_964392135.1 uncultured Methylomarinum sp. | reverse complement strand
TTCTTCCGATCTGTAGTCTTTAATAAAATGATAATCCTATGTCTATTTGAACAACTAAACTAGCTGTAGTCAATTTCTGTATTTTAAATGGTAAAACCTTCATGACAAAAATAATTATATGCAAATATTCACATATTAATTAATTAATAATAATTTTTTGGTTAATATAATATTAGTATTTGCAAATTTAAGGCAAACAAATCGGGGATTTACATATTAATTTTGTCGAAAAATTTATACTATGTCTGTACAATGGAAGGGCGTTATGCCAGCTGTTACTACAAAATTTGATGCAAATGATGCACTCGATTTTAAAGCTTTCAATAAAAATATAAAAGCACAATTAGAGGCCGGTGTTCACGGTATTGTTTTGGGCGGCACTTTAGGTGAAGCCAGTACCTTGAGCAAGGCAGAAAAAAGAAGTCTTACAAAGCACACCGTTCAGTTTGTAAACAAAAAAGTACCTGTAATGATGAATATCGCAGAGCAATCTACAAAAGGAGCCATTTTAGCGGCACAACAAGCCCAAGAAGATGGCGCTCAAGGCTTGATGATTTTACCACCTATGCGTTATAAAGCTTCCGATTTTGAAACGGTTACCTATTTTAAAGAAGTTGCTCAAAACACCAATTTACCTATAATGATTTACAACAACCCTGTAGATTATAAGATTGAAGTCACGCTTGAGATGTTTTCAGCATTAACGTCTTGCTCCAATATTCAAGCGGTAAAGGAGTCCACGCGCGACATTACAAATATCACACGCATGCGCAACAGATTTGGCAACAGATTTGCACTCATGTGCGGTGTCGATACTTTGGCTTTAGAAAGTTTATTGATAGGCGCCGATGGCTGGATAGCCGGTTTAGTCGATGCTTTTCCTGCAGAAACCGTAGCTATTTACGAATTGCAAAAAGCCGGTAGAATTAAAGAAGCTATTGCCATTTATCGTTGGTTTATGCCCTTGCTAGAATTGGATATAAGCCCTAAATTAGTCCAAAATATAAAATTAGCCGAGGTAAAAACAGGTATAGGAACCGAATTTGTGCGTGCCCCACGTTTAGCCCTTTCGGGAGAGGAACGTAAAACGGTACTCAATACCATAGAAACGGCTCTTAAAAACCGTCCTATTTTACCCAATTATAAAAATATAAACCTATGATAACAGGAAAAAATCAGATAGGATTTGCACAAAGTGCGCAAGGAAATATTACTTTTAAAACCTTTAATCCGCAAAAAAATAGCGAGAACGACAGTCTTTTTTATGAAGCTACTTCCGAGGAAATAAACAATGCTTGTTGTTTAGCCTCCGAAGCTTTTAAAACTTTCAAAAATATTTCGGGTGTTCAAAAAGCCGCTTTTTTAAACGCTATTGCTGATGAAATTATAGCTTTAGAGGATGTGCTTATAACAACTTATTGCTCAGAAACAGGTCTCCCCGAAGGACGTGCGCAAGGCGAACGAGGCCGTACTGTTTTTCAGTTGCGCTCTTTTGCAGATTTGGTTACTGAAGGCTCTTGGGTAGAAGCTTCAATAGACACCGCCCAACCCGACAGAAAACCATTACCAAAAGTAGATTTGCGTAAAATGCTTTTGCCTTTAGGCCCAGTTGTAGTCTTTGGGGCTAGTAATTTTCCCTTAGCTTATTCTACTGCCGGTGGCGATACAGCAGCGGCTTTTGCGGCTGGTTGTCCGGTAATTGTAAAATCACACCCTATGCATGCGGGTACAGGCGTATTGGTTGCGCAAGCCATTACAAAAGCGGCTCAAAAAACGGGCATGCCCAATGGTGTTTTTTCTAATTTAAACAGCTGTGGTATTGAAGTGGGTGTACAATTAGCCAAACATCCGCAAGTAAAAGCTATTGGCTTTACAGGAAGTATAAGTGGCGGTCGCGCATTGTATAATCTAGCGGCTCAACGTCCAGAACCTATTCCTGTTTTTGCAGAAATGGGCAGTGTAAACCCTGTAATATTAATGCCCAAAGCGGCCCAATCAAAAGCAGAATACTGGGGCACTATTTTGGCAGGTTCTATTACTTTAGGAAGTGGCCAATTTTGCACCAATCCAGGCTTAATTTTAGGTATAAAAGGCGCCGATTTATCTCGTTTTATAAAAACTTTAGTTGACGCTATTGTAAAAATTAATCCGACATGTATGCTTCATCCTAATATTATTGGTGCTTATGAAACAAAAAAAGAAGTAGCCTTAGCACAAAACGGACTCGAAAAAGTTGTTGTTTTTGACAAGGGTGTTCCCAAAAATTATGGCCGCCAAGTTGTAACAACAGTAGAAGGTGCTACTTTTTTAAACAATCAGACTTTACATCAAGAAGTTTTTGGCCCTTTTAGTATGGTTGTTCAATGTGAAGATCTGCATCAATTAGAAACAATAGTTTCGCAATTAGAAGGACAATTAACAGGTAGTCTTTTAGCTGAAGAAACTGAAATTTTAGATAATAACGCATTGGTAGAGGCACTTCAAAATCGTGTGGGGCGTCTTATTTTTAATGGCGTACCAACAGGTGTTGAAGTCTGTCCTTCTATGCAACACGGGGGGCCTTATCCGGCATCGACCGATAGTCGCTTTACAGCAGTAGGTATCAATTCTATAAAGAGATGGGCACGTCCTATTAGTTATCAAAATTGGCCAAATAACGCTTTGCCCGATGCTCTAAAAAAGGGGAATCCACTAGAAATATTGCGTACAGTAGATGGAAAATTGAGTAGCGATAAAATATAAGGAATGAAAAATATTTTCTCTTGTATTGACGGCCATACCTGTGGTAATCCAGTTAGGTTGGTCGTTAAAGGACACCCGCCTTTGGTTGGTAAAAATATGCGTGAAAAACGCCAACACTTTTTAAGAGAATTCGATTGGATTAGAACCGGATTAATGTTCGAACCTCGTGGTCATGATATAATGAGCGGCAGTTTTATTTATCCGCCGAGCAATCCAGAAAATGATATCGCCGTTTTATTTATCGAAACTTCTGGTTGTTTGCCCATGTGTGGGCACGGCACTATTGGCACAATTACAATGGGGCTTGAAGAAGGACTCATCCAACCCAAAACACCGGGTTTTATCAATATGGAAACACCTGCAGGATTGGTGAGCATTAAATACCAACAGACAAAAAATAAGGTTGATTGGGTAGAACTGACAAATGTAAAATCTTATTTAGCCGCCAAAAATCTCAGTGTTGAATGTCCAGAATTGGGAATCCTAACTTTTGATGTGGCTTATGGTGGTAATTTTTACGCTATTGTAGA
>CAYMPX010000294.1:0-3281 GCA_964392135.1 uncultured Methylomarinum sp. | reverse complement strand
ATTCGTAAAGAGCAGATGCGAAATACTGAAATAGATGCAATTCGCTTAGAGTTAAACAAAGCAGAGAAGCTAGGTTTCACTGAACTTACTCCTAGCGATATTATGAATGCTGTTATTGAAAGAAAAAGTGAACGAAAAACTAAGCAGGTTAATAATTCTCAATAACAATATTGAAATCATGCGCATATTGCGTAGCGAAAACTTAAGCAGTGCTTTAGCAAAATAATACCTAAATTCGGAATATAGAAATGACCAAAGCAGGACGTAATGATCCATGCCCTTGCGGTAGTGGTAAAAAACACAAAAAATGCTGTTTATTAAAACAGCAAAACTTGCCAAACTTTGATTTACTTTACCGTCGATTACGTGAGACTGAAGGTAAGTTAATGGCTAAAGTTGATAGCTGTTTTGATAAACACTATCCTTTTGAAGCTATGGGTGAATGTTTATATGAATTTAATCTGTGGGATGAAGATGAAGAAAGTGATTTTGACGAACCAGAGTATAATTTTACCTTTCCCGTTTTTCATTGCTTTCATTGGCAAGTAGATATTCATGATATACCTGATGATTGTCAAATACCGAAACAAATTCCAGCTCAATATTTACTTGATACTAATAAGCATCTATCTGAGCTTGAAAGAAACTTAGCGATAACAGCAATGAACAGTCCTTTTAGCTTTTATTTAGTTAAGGCTGTGGAAATAGGTGAAAGCATACTGTTAGAAGATTTTTTCACTGGCGAGCAAGTAAAAGTTATTGAAAAACAAGCTTCCATAGAAAGTATTGTTGATTCAATTTTATTTACTAGCGTAATTTCTTTGCAAGGCATTTCATTCATGCTCGGTACGGCACCCTACTCATTTCCTTCTAGTTACGCGATAGACTTGATTTCTTTTAAAGAAGCAATGCTTAAAAACAATAAAGTTTGGTCAACAGCGTTAATCGCTGAATGTGACATTGAGCTAAGGGATTTTTATTTTAGCTTTAAAGACCGTATATTATCGCCCCCTGTGATGGTAAATAATAATGACGAACTCATTGTTTTACACCAAATTGAATATCAACTTTTCTGCCCTATTGAATATTCTATTGATAAATTAGCATCATTAAACAAACTTGAGCCATCTGAAGGACGAGATAACGCCCTCTATGATGAAAACGAAGAAATAACTTACACCACAATACATTGGTTAGAAAAAATTAATGGTCAATACATCAGTTGTGCTGAATTAACATTAAAAGATGACATGTTAATTATTAATGTTAACTCGGACGAACGTGCTGGTGCCATTAAACGTAAAATATCTCGCCGTTTAGGGAAACAAGCTTTATTAATGGATGATATTATTACCGATATGGATGAATTAAGAGATAGGGCTACAACAAACAAGCTCAACGATACTGGTGATTTATCAGCTGATGATTTATCAGCTGATGACTTCTTACCTGAAGACTTCTTACCTGAAGAGCTCGCTAAAATTGAACAAGATTTTCTCCAAGAGCATTACCGAAAATGGTTAGATGAACCTGTACCAGCGTTAGACAATAAAACACCACAACAAGCAAGCAAGTCAAAGCAAGGGCGTGAAAAATTGATATTACTTTTAGATGATTTTGAATCTCGCGGTGGTGCACCTGTTGATTGGCTGCGAGAGCAATTAAATATAGAGTAATAACGAGCTTTTATATGAAAAATATCTAGTATTAATGGTTACAGCGCCAAGTATTACCGCCTCTCAAGGTTAATGTTATTGCTGACACAAGCAAAGGTAGACGGAGCCCACACTAACGCACTGAAAACCTTAGCCAAAATTAATTTATTGATTTTAGACGACTGGGGACTTGAGCCATTAAAGGCGGCACTGAGCCTAAGCACAACGAAATGACTTAATGGTGATCATGGACGATCGTCACGGCAGCAGTTCAACGGTGATAATTAGCCAACTACCCACAGAAGATTGGCATCATTGGTGATCTGCCGGCATTTCTTAATTTTGCCTTTGACTCGCGTGAGTTGCTCACCATTTGGCTAGTGACTGAGCTATCTACGAACAATAGTGGCAGCCAATGTGACGAAGAGCAGGAGAGCAACAACCCATTCTAATTGATATTAATTTGTAAATGCCCCCCCAGTGCTTCTGCATACCTAGTTAGCGTTTTAATTGTTGGATTTCCTTCGGCGCTTTCCAATCGAGCTATAACCGATTGTTTGGTCTTCATTCTTTTAGCTAATTCTTGTTGATTAATTCCTGCTTTTTCGCGAGCTAAAATTAAAATTTTAGCAAGCTCAAACTCAGTATCAAGTAATTCATATTCGTGTTGGTATTGCGGATCATTCATCCATTGATCATGCAGTTTGTTAATGTTTGTTATGGATCACCTCTTTGGCTCTACTTAATGTTAACTTGATTTCTTTCTGTGGTGTTTTTTGTGTTTTTTTCACAAAAACTCGTACAACGACAACCCGTTTTTGATGCGCTGAACATATAACGCTCTAGAGATACCATTTTGCCTTTCATGCGTATTTCCCAAAGAATATCGTCTATATGTTTAACATGAGGTTCCCTCACATTTTCTAGCCCAACTGATTCTATAAGTTGGGCGATCCGAACAAATCGAGCTCTCATATCCACAGGAAGTGATAAAAGTTCGTTTTCTACTACTTCATTCAATGTTTCAACTGTCCAACTCATACATTAAATTATAGCATATATGCTATATTCCAAAAAGATTAATTTACATTTGGTATTAATTAAATACACCCAATCTTTTATTGGCTCAGTTATTTTAGCAAGACTTTTTTGTTTCGTGCTGACTTTTTTTGTTTTGACTTTTTAAAAAAATTGACTAAATCACATTTACTCACACCTCAATATTTAATGTACGATTTTACATTTCCATTGTAAGCACCATTCTGACACCTTGAAATATATCGATTACGACTCATTGGCCTCTTTAAATACCATCGCGACATTATTTTCTCTCTCGCCCACGTATTTACCTAAAATATCAGAGCAGCGAACCGTCACCAACTCTCTATCGAGGATCTGCGCTAAATGATTAACCAGCGCTGTTTTACCCGTACCTGAAGCACCCGTTAATAAGGTCGTGCTGAACAATACTTACTCGTTGCTTCAATAAGTTGAGTGAGGTCGCTAATTAAAACATTGCCGTAAACCATCGGCAACATCTAAGAACAAACTCGTATCAATTAGCATTGATAGCTCTATTATTTACGACAATTTTTCGCTTGAAGCGGTTGTTGGTAATAATTTGAA
>CAYMPX010000293.1:0-3320 GCA_964392135.1 uncultured Methylomarinum sp. | reverse complement strand
TTGGTACATTAACTTTCGTACGTATCTATTCAGGTACATTGAAGAAAGGCGATACAATCCTTAACTCGTTCACAGGAAAAACTGAGCGTGTTGGCCGTATGTGTGAAATGCAAGCCGATGAGCGTACTGAACTTACTTCAGCACAAGCCGGTGATATCATCGCCATTGTTGGTATGAAAAGTAACGTTCAGACAGGTCACACATTATGTGATCCTAAGAACCCAATCATCCTAGAAGCTATGGTATTCCCTAAGCCTGTAATTTCAATTTCTGTAACACCAAAAGATAAAGGTTCAACGGAAAAAATGGGTATTGCTATCGGTAAAATGGTTGCAGAAGATCCTACCTTTAAAGTTGAAACTGACCAAGATTCAGGTGAAACGATTTTATCTGGTATGGGTGAACTTCACCTAGATATCAAAGTAGATATTCTAAAACGTACCTACGGTGTTGAATTAGCCGTTGGTAAGCCACAAGTTGCCTACCGTGAAACAATCACCCAAGAAATTGATGATAGCTACACGCATAAGAAACAATCTGGTGGTTCTGGCCAATTCGGTAAAATTGATTACATCATTAAGCCCGGCGAACCTGGTTCTGGTTTCACTTTCACCTCAAAAGTTGTTGGTGGTAATGTACCTAAAGAATTCTTCCCGGCAATCGAGAAAGGCTTCAAAGGCATGATGGATACTGGTGTTCTTGCTGGTTTCCCTGTATTAGACGTTGAAATTGAATTATATGATGGTGGTTTCCATGCGGTAGATTCATCTGCTGTTGCATTTGAACTTGCTGCTCGTGGTGCTTTCCGTCAGTCAATTCCAAAAGCGGGCGCGCAATTAATTGAACCGATCATGAAAGTTGATGTGTTTACACCTGATGATCACGTTGGCGATGTTATTGGTGATTTAAACCGTCGTCGCGGCATGATCAAAGATCAAGTTGCTGGTGTTTCGGGTGTGCGTATTAAAGCTGACGTTCCTCTTTCAGAAATGTTCGGTTATATCGGAACATTACGTACGATGACATCAGGTCGTGGTCAATTTTCAATGGAATTCAGCCATTATTCACCATGTCCTAACAACGTGGCAGAACAAGTAATCGCTGAAGTTAAAGAGCGTAACGCCGCTGCTAAAAAATAATTAGTTTTACTAATATTATTTTTATCTATCTAAAAAGGATGCTGCGGCATCCTTTTTTGTACGCCACCATGTAAATCGCAGCTTGCCGCGACAATTAACCTTAAAGGAGAAAATTAATACCAAACAAAAATCAACTCATCGCTAATAAATTTTTGATCAGTTTATTGATGCCACTCGCCGCCTCATTAATATTACCCGCCAGCATGTATGCTGGGGTTGAAATAAGTTTACGTTCATTATCAATAACGACATTTTTAACGGTACAATTAACATGTTCTAAACCCATGGTTTCAAGCTGAGCCGCAATATCACTGTCAGTGCCAATAGTCGCTTTACTACCATCACCATAAACCAAAGCAACCATGACTGGTGCAATACACATATATCCCGCAGGTTTGTTAGCTTTAGCAAAAAGCTGACACACTTTTAACACCTCGGTTTGCATCACACAAGTTTGACCGTTAATGGCAAAGTCGCATAAGTTTTTCGCTGCGCCAAAGCCACCTGGTAACACTAACGCATCGAATTCATCCACTATTAATTCGCTAATGTCTTCAATATCACCACGGGCAATACGCGCTGACTCAACCAAAACATTACGACTTTCAGTACTAACTATCTCACCAGTCAAATGATTCACCACATGATATTGTTCAATATTAGGTGCAAAACAACGATATTCAGCGCCATTTTGTACAATAGCGAGCATAGTTAATACTGACTCATGTATTTCACTACCATCATAAACACCTGAGCCACTTAATATAATTGCCACTTTTTTCACGGTATTTCCTCTCTTTGTCTTTTAAATACAATGCTAATTAATACTACTTTTGTAGTTTAGCAGCGACGAACTCAATGGGCGCAATATATCCCTATAAAATATTATCGTATACATTTTTAATTTTTGCTGTCGTTATTTTTTGCAGCAAAGATTGAACACCAAACTAAGCACCTGCACGTAAAATGCAACATATATCACAAAAAGCTCCTTCAAAAAATTTTTATATTAGTGTTGCCCTAAGCTTTTCAAACCCCGCAACCAAAGTGTAACAATGTGTCAAGTGACTTTTATCATTAAAAAAAATAACGATAAAATACCCGCTAAAAATATCTGTTTTTGTGAAAAAAAGTGTACAATTACTACTTACCTCGTAAGAAACAAAATGATTTATTGATTTAAATCAATAAAATATAAAATATAAAAATTTCATGCCTTTTATGTATACAATATATTGATATTTATTTTGATCCGCGTCAAAATCGAGGTGTTTGTTACTTTCTGTAACTCTGTAACACAAATAAATACAAAAAATGAAAAACATTCGTACCTAAAATTAGTTGAAATTGTAATTGTAGAATGTAGGTTTTTAGTTCCTGACAGAGTCTATCTTTCTGCATTCGTATGAGTAAAACCGCCGAGTTGTTGATCACAAAAACTTATAAAAGTGTTTTTAATTACCAAAAATATCAGTGCTTGTGAATAATCAAAGAAGGTAAAAAGCCGTTTCAATTTTTAAAGGTATATTACGTTATTCTAAAGGGAATCTAATAATGAATAGAAAAATAAAAACAGTGTTTCGAAAATCATTAGCTGCCATCGCAGTTACTGCAATTTTAGGAGCATCATCTGCCTACGCTGAAGATATCCGAGGTTCAGTTGTAATCAACGGTTCAACGACCGCAGGCATGTCAATCAAAGCAGTTAACAAAGCAACCGGTACTACTCGAACTGTCGCCATCAATGCCGATGGCAGCTATCGTTTAGCAAAATTACCGTCGGGTAACTATGAAGTTAGTGTGTTTAAAGGTAATACGGTTCTTGCTCAAGATGATGCCAGAATTACCATTGGTAGAAATGCGGTTACTAACTTCGAAATTGGTGCACCTTCAGATACTGAAGTCATTGAAGTGGTTGGTTCAAGTATTTCTACTATCGATGTAACCTCATCGGATTCTGGTTTAGTGATCGGCGCTATTGATATTGGCCGTATGCCAATTGCCCGCGACATCACCTCTATTGCAATGTTAGCACCAGGTACCGTCAAAGGTGATAGCGCCTTTGGTAATACCGCATCGTTTGGTGGTTCTTCTGTGGCAGAAAATGCCTGTTATATCAACGGACTTGAAGTAACCAATACCCGTCAAGGTTTAGGTTGTGGTGAAGTACCTTTTGAATTT
>CAYMPX010000292.1:0-3335 GCA_964392135.1 uncultured Methylomarinum sp. | reverse complement strand
TGACTTTAGCCCCATAGAACCACGAGGCTTTAATTTCAATAGAAACTGTTGTTAGAAGCCTGGTTCGGCATTATTGAACCCTCGTCCTTAATGCGCCTCATCCCAATTATTTCCAACACCCATATCAACAACCAAAGGCACATCTAATTGCGCCGCTGAACACATAATGTCTTTTATCGTATTAGAAAAATGATCTACCTGATCTTCTGCCACTTCAAAAACTAATTCATCATGTACCTGCATAATCATTTTGGCAGATGAATGCTGTTGGTTTAACCATTGGTCTGTATTAAGCATGGCTATTTTAATAATATCTGCAGCCGTTCCTTGCATGGGCGCATTAATCGCAGTACGTTCGGCATATTGCCTTCTGGCGGCGTTACGGGCATTAATCTCTGGCAAATAAAGCCTGCGTCCAAATAAGGTTTCAACATAGCCTTGTTCTTTCGCTTGTTCTCGAATGCTATCCATATAATTTTTTACCCCGGGATAGCGAGTAAAATATAAGTCTATATAAGACTGGGCTTGTGAGCGAGATAAACCCAGTTGTTGCGCCAGTCCAAAAGCAGACATACCGTAAATCAAACCAAAATTAATGGCTTTGGCAGAACGACGTAAATCCGGGGTGACTTGATCTATAGTGACATTAAACACTTCAGCGGCTGTTGCGCTGTGAATATCCATACCGTTAGAGAATGCGGTCAATAAACTTTCATCCGCCGATAAATGAGCCATGATACGCAGCTCAATCTGCGAGTAATCGGCAGCAATGAGTTTATGTCCTTCAGCCGCAATAAAAGCCTGCCTGATTTTTCGACCTTCTGCGCTACGAATAGGGATATTTTGTAAATTGGGATCAGATGAAGATAAGCGTCCCGTGGCAGCAACCGCTTGATGATAAGAGGTGTGTACCCTGCCGGTTTTATCATCGACTTGCTGCGGTAATTTATCCGTATAAGTCGATTTAAGTTTGCTCATGCTGCGAAAGGCAAGAATTAACTTAGGTAGTGGATAATCAAGTGCTAATTCTTGTAAAACGGATTCAGCGGTGGAGGGTTGACCTTTCGGTGTTTTCTTTAATATGGGTAAATTTTGTTGCTCATACAGTATTTCCTGGATTTGTTTGGGAGAGGCTAAATTAAAAACTTGCCCTGCCAAGTCGTGTGCATGTTGTTCTAAGGCAATAATATGGTTGGCTAATTCCAGGCTTTGTTGCGCTAACATTGCGCTATCTATTAATACCCCGTTTCTTTCTATACGAGACAAAACAGAAATTAAGGGAATTTCTATTTCCTGATACAGTTTTTGTAGCGCTTCATAGGGTTTTAATTTTTCTGACAGTGTTTGGTGTAGCCTTAAGGTAATATCGGCATCTTCCGCTGCATAAGGGCTGGCTTGTTCCAGCGGAATCTCGGAAAAAGGGATTTGTTTAACACCTTTACCTGCAATATCTTCATAATGAATGGTTTCTAAGCCCAGGTATTTTTTAGCCAGGTCATCCATATTATGTTTGCTTGCTGTACTATTCAATACATAAGATTCCAGCATGGTATCGTGCTGTATACCTTGCAGTTCAATAGCATAATTAGCCAGGACATTGGCATCATATTTGAGATTCTGCCCCACTTTATATTTATTTGGATTTTCTAATAGGGGTTTAAGACGATTAAGTACCTCAGCTCTATTTAATTGGCTAGGCGCATCAGGGTAATCATGTGCCAGGGGGAGATAAGCGGCTTTCCCTACTTCGGTAGCAAATGAAACACCGACTATTTCAGCTTGAATATAATTCAGACTGCTGGTTTCTGTATCAAAAGCAAAAAGATCGGCTTGTTCAAGTTGTGTTAGCCATTGCTCAAAGTGCTGTTGCGTCAGAATCGTTTCATATTCCTTGTTGATGTCCTCCGGTCTGTCTTCACTCTCGTTGTTAGCTGTTAGGGATGATTCTGTTGCTGTCGAGGGTGCATCCAGCACGCGTATCCATGCCGAAAAGCCTAATTGTTCTAACTGCTGTTTAAGTTCGGCTTTATCGGGTGCCTGGCATTTAAGGTCTGCCATTGTGTAAGGCAAGCCCAGGTTACATTTTATGGTGGTTAAATCTTGCGACAAGGGTAGTTGATCCAGGCTGGCGCGTAAATTTTCACCTATTTTTCCTTTAATTTGCTCGGCATTTTCTATGAGATTGTCTAATGTTTCATAAATCCCCAGCCATTTTGCTGCTGTTTTGGGCCCCACTTTAGGTACACCGGGGATATTATCCGATGAATCACCCATTAATGCCAAGTAATCAATAATTTGCTCGGGTTTAACACCAAATTTTTCAATAACTCCCTCAACATCCATTGTGGTATTTGACATGGTGTTTTCAAGGGTAATTTGTTTGGTGACTAACTGCGCCATGTCTTTATCACCGGTTGAGATAACCACATGAAAACCTTGTTTAGCGGCATCCTGGGCTAATGCGCCTAATACATCATCTGCCTCAACACCAGACTCTACAATTAAAGGTAAGCCCATAGCGCGAATGAGATTGTGTAATGGTTCTATTTGAACCCGTAAATCATCCGGCATCGGCGGGCGGTTGGCTTTGTATTGATCATACATGTCGTGGCGAAATGTTTTACCGGGTGCATCAAAAACCACGGTGAAATAATCCGTTTTATGCACAGCAAGCAATTTACGTAACATGTTTGCAACACCATACACCGCATTGCTAGGAATGCCTTGGGGGGTGGTTAATGGGGGAACGGCATGATAAGCGCGAAATAGAAATGATGAGCCATCGACTAAAACTAAGCGTTTATGAGATTGATCTGACATGGAGATACACTTTTTTTTAAATATTAAAGCGATTTTATCAAAAAAAATTGTATTTAATGGAATTTTGTCTATTCTAAATTAGCGGTCATAGTCAGTTGCTTTTGTTGGTCGTCTATTATCTTTTTCTTTTTTTAATTGTGGAGATCTAAATGAAACATTTAATTATCTTATTTGCTCTATTTTCTTTTAATATAATGGCTGAGCCTGTGAATATTAATACAGCCGACGCGCAAACAATTTCTCAGTCATTAAAAGGGATTGGTTTAAAAAAATCGGAGGCAATTGTTACCTACCGTACAAAAAATGGTGCGTTCAAAACAATTGATGAGTTAATGAATGTAAAAGGCATTGGTGATAAAACAGTTAAGAAAAATGCCGGAAATATTCTTTTATCTAAAGCAAAAGTCAGTAAAAAACCATAAGTAAGACTACTTTGAGTAAATAGGAATATCAGGAGAGTGTCAACTACCCCTGAGCTAAAGACTCAGGGGCTTGAATCGTGAGGTTCGAGATAG
>CAYMPX010000291.1:0-3354 GCA_964392135.1 uncultured Methylomarinum sp. | reverse complement strand
AAAGCATATCTAAGTCAGAAATTCCTTTTATCGCACTCCATCGTCCATAAGAACCAACTTGCAGGCTATTAGCTGTTTTTGATTCAGTGCTTCTGAACTCCTTGTTAAGGCAAGCCGTGATTTCTTCATATCGTAAGCTAATTTGATCTACATTATCTATTGCTAAGTTGCTGAGGAAATTCTTGAACATTTCTGAAATGGTCAATTTATTCGTCTCCTAAAAGTAATTGTCGTTCACGCTCTAGTTCTATACGCAACTCTTCTTCTGTAGGTAAATAAGGTAAATATTTAGAAGCAAATAATTGTTTACCATCGGCTAATACCGAATATTTTGCTACAGCCTCACTTTTCTCACTACACAAAATCAAACCAATGGTAGGGTTATCATCAGACTCTTTTTTTAGTTGGTCGTACATGCGTACATAAGTATCCATTTGACCAACATCCTGATGGTTTAGCTTGCCAATTTTTAGGTCAATTAATAAAAAGCATTTCAGCTTAAAATTGTAAAAGACCAAATCAATATAAAAATCCTGATCTTCGGTGCTGATGCGTTGCTGACGCTCTACAAAAGCAAAGCCTTTGCCCAGTTCCAATAAAAACTTTTGCAGATTATCAATCAGTCCTTGTTCCACATTACTTTCAATTAAAGATTGATGGGGTAAATTTAAAAAATCAAAAATATACGGATCTCGCAGGTAGTCTTTTTGAGAAACAGCTAACTCTGAGGTTTTTTCTTTTGCTTCTTGCTTAACAGGCACTTTATCTTGGCTGGATAACAAACGTTCATAATATAATGAACTTATTTGACGCTCTAACGCACGAGCTGACCAGCTTTGGTTTATGGCTTCTTCCAAATACCACAGGCGGGCTTGTTCGTTATCAATGCGAATTAGTGAGCGATAATGTGTCCAGCTCAATTTGTGACGCACTGCGTCATATTTTGGGAAAACCAGATAAAAGCTACGCATATTGCGTAAGTTTGAGCTATCAAAACCTTTACCAAACTCAGCCGTTAACACGTTTGATAATTGCTTTAGTACTTGCTTGCCATACGCAGCTCTTTTATTGCCTTGTTGTTCTTGTTCTACAATTAAGCGTCCCACCTGCCAATAGGTGTGAACCATCGTGGTATTGATGTTTTGTTGTAATTCATGACGGCTTTGTTGAAGTAGGCTTCTTAGTTCAGTGAGTAATTGCTGTGGAATCAGATCTTGAGTCATTTGCTTTTTCCTGCATTTTTAGCTGTTCTCATAATACTGTTATTGATCTCTTCAACAGGTGAGGACGTATGCTTTACTTTATCTAAAATATCAGTTGGATTCTTGGTGATAGTGTCGATTGAACCTGACAACAGCCGATGAAGCATGGAGTTACTGGCTTCACTTTCTTTGTACAGCTCTAAAACTTGAGATTTATAGCCTTCAAAACTTCGGGATACAACGGCTTTATGAGCATACTCTTGCTCTAAACGAAAATACTGATTTGCTTTGCGTGATTGGTGAAATGCCCACCAAATAAAAGGACTTGTTAATAAAGCTCTTTTTAGTAGATTAAGATAAACATCATCTTTTACACTAAACATTAACCCCTTAACATATGGGATATACGGTATTAATATTGCAGCAACGACTAATACTAATGCTAACCAAAATAATAATTCACTAATATTTTTGGAATGCCTTGTTTTAACTCTTTGTCTTTCAAAAGAGCTTGCTAAACTAGCATTTGTTGCCATTTTTAGTAAGCCTTCGATTTCCTCTCTTTTTCCTGACTCATATTTATCAAATTCAGTTTGGTATTCAGAAATTTTATTCTGCTGATCATCAATATGTTGTTGGAAGTTATCGTGTAATTCATCAATCAATTGTTTTTTAGACTTGATGGTGGTTGTGCTTTCCTCACCCGAATCATCATCAATGATCGTGGAAGTACCCGTAATATAATCTTGAATAAAGCCCTGTATTTTTTTTTGTTGAGCTAATAAGCTCTGTAATAAATCATTAACTTGTGCCTGAATTGATTCATTTTCACTATCATTTTCAAACAGTTCATTTTTGTACTCTAGAATTTCGTCTCTATAAGTAATACTTTCACTGTTGGCTGTTTCAATACTTTCTGAATAGCCATTTTCAGTACATATTTTTTCATAGGCTTCATAAATACCCTTTGCCTTATTATCAAATGAATTAGCGTCTTCTTCATTGAAACAGTGTTCAAAGAAAGACTCAATTTGTTGCTGTTTCTCGTCTAACTCAACTTTTAATTGCTCAACTTCATGTGCAATTATGATTGTATCTTGGTGAGCACGTTGTGCTTCTTTTTTTGATGAAAGTGAAGAGCGAATAACATTATCAACCCTGTTATTACTGTAACCAAACTGGCACAGTAATCTTGTCACTTCAAAATTAGCATCAATACAGGCATTAAAATGTGAAGCATTAGTAATGCTCGGTAAATATTGGCTGACGGCAGCTAATTTTGACTGAATTTCATGAAGCAGCACTGCATTTGTTGAATCATCAATACGATTATTGATGATCTCAATATTTGCCAGAATTTGTTGTTTTAAGTCTAGCAGATGAGTGTTTTTGTAATGAAGCGTATTGGCAGTTGATTCATCCCAATCGTCTATATATCCATTAATAGCAGTTATTTCATTATTGATAATCTCAGGTACTGACATATATTTCTTCCATTTAATTAATGGTCACTCGGCGTTTGCCTGTTAGCAGTTGTTGCATTAAGGCTTTTTTCTCTTGATTTAGATAGATGAGTTTTTGTTGTTGCTTGTCAATTTCTTGGTCGGCCGAGGCGAGGACTGAGGCGATTTTTTTTTGTTCTTCTTGACTAGAGGGGATACTAATATGCAATGATTTAATATCATTGCTATTTACAGCTTCAAAGGTACTTCCTTGAGATAGCCGTTCCCACTTTGGTTCAAAATATAATAACCATTGATATAAAAATTCATGAAAATAACCGTTTTTTGCTTTTATAGAAGAAATTCCACGTCCTATACAAGCGTTATGCTTAGATATTGCAACTGTCCCAACTGGTGCTCTGACACTAAGTAAAATATCCCCAATAAAACATTCCTTGGTAACTTGTGATGTAAAAATTCTGGGACAAGATCTACGGCCTTTTATATCGGCATTACCCTGAATTAAAGGCAAACCAGTACTTGTTTCATTATAGTTAGCTGATTTAGGGGATGAACCCATAATAATAATGGCAACTTGAGAAAGCTTGGTTATTTCCCAATCCCCCTCAAACCCCGCAAAGCGTTTTTTGCCAATAAGCAATTGCTGCATCAGGGCTTTTTTCTGCTGTTGGCTGTTTGCAATTAGATAT
>CAYMPX010000290.1:2243-3359 GCA_964392135.1 uncultured Methylomarinum sp. | reverse complement strand
ACCTGCTCTTGAGTAATCAGGAATCACCGTTCCTTTAGGTCGGTGAGGACGTCAAAGGGGAATCCTTTAACAGAGGACGTTATCAATGAAATTCATCCATACCTCAGACTGGCATATTGGTCGATTATTCCAAAACATCTCTTTATTGGAAGATCAGCTACATGTACTAAAACAAATCAAAGATTACGCAAAGCGGCATCAGGTTGATGCCTTGATTGTTGCTGGTGATATTTTTGATCGATCTGTGCCGCCTGCGGATGCGGTTGAAGCTTTAGATCATTTCCTTGATGAGATGAGTGCTGAATTAAAGTGTCCTATTATCATGATTTCCGGGAATCATGACAGTGCTAAACGTATAGGGTTTGGAGCAGGGCATATGCGGCTATCGGGCTTGCATATTTTAAATACGGTATCTAATGTCACTACGCCAGTGGTGATAGAAACAGCAACGGGGTCTGTGCATTTTTATGGTATTCCCTATCATGATCCTGTTGAAGTAAGAGAAGCGTTTGCTTGTGAGGTTTCGACTTACGATGAAGCGCATACCTTTTTGGTGGATCAGATCAAACAGGTGCGTGATTCGGATATTCCCTCGGTATTAATCAGTCATTGTTTTATAGATGGGGCAGAAGAGTCTGAATCTGAACGGCCTTTGTCCATTGGCGGGGCTGATCGCGTCTGTTATCAGCCATTGGAAGATTTTGATTATGTGGCATTAGGTCATTTGCATGCACCTCAATACAAAGGCAAAGAACATATTCGCTATTCAGGGTCTTTATTAAAATATTCGTTTTCTGAGTATCAGCAAAATAAAGGCGTTACCTTAGTTGAATTGGATAATAAAGGCTTGGTATCTACGGAACACCTGCCTTTAAAAGCACAAAAAGATTTGCGGGTAATTGAGGGCTTATTAGCCGATATTTTGGAGCAGGGTAAAACTGACCCAAATAATGAAGATTATCTGTTTATTCGCTTACAAGATAAGCAAGATATTCTTGACCCATTAGGTCAGTTACGGAAAGTTTATCCCAATACCTTACAGTTAGAGCGGACGCAATTTATTTTATCTAAAGGCAGTCAACTGGTGGCTGATGTCAGTTTAAAAAGGACAGAGCA
>CAYMPX010000290.1:0-2143 GCA_964392135.1 uncultured Methylomarinum sp. | reverse complement strand
ACGGGGGCAGGGAAGTCTTCTATTCTTCATGCGGTGTGTTATGCATTGTATGGTGAAACCACCGATTCAGACCGTAAGGAATTAGGTTTGCGTTGTGATCATGCCGATGCTGATGTTCTGACGGAATTATCATTAGAATTTAGTATTCGTGGCAATACTTATCGAATTACCCGTGTGCCAACACAAATGCGGCCTGCTAAACGCGGTGATGGTGAAACTGAACAGAAAGCAACCGCCCATTTGCGTCGGGTTTTGGATAATGGCGAGGAAGAAACGCTAGTCGCCAAGAAAAAAACCCATGCTGACCCTAAAATAGAAGAGATTATTGGATTAACGCCACAGCAATTCTTACAAGTGATGGTGTTACCTCAAGGGAAATTTCGAGCGTTATTATTGGCTAAATCGGATGATAGACAAGCAATATTATCGACCTTATTTCAAACTGAAATTTATAAACGAATCGAGCAATTGCTTAAAGATCAATCAGCGGCTATTGAAAAACAGAATCAAAGTTTTGAGGACAGGAAGGCTGAGGCATTTGCTGATGTGGAAGTTACTGATTCTGAAGCACTTGAAAAAGCCATTGAAGAAGCAGTGGGTTTGTTAGAGCAAAAGTTAAAAGAAAAAGCGCTAGCCTCTGGAAATAAACAACAAGCCGCCACAGCATTTCAAACAGCAACCAACTTGAGTAATACATTTACTATTCAAGATAATAAACAAAAGGTCTTGGATGAGTGCCTGCTAAAAACAGATGAAATAAATACTCAAAAGACCCGTATTAAACGCGCAGAAAAAGCGGCGGCCATTGCGCCTAAGTGGCAAACACTTCAAGGACTTTTAAAAGATATTAAAGATAAGCAGGAAGCTATTGCTAAATCTGAAACAGCTAAAGAAAAGGCAGGGTTACGGGTGAACACTGCAAAGGAAGCATTAGAACTGGCGGTTGAGGAGTATAAGCAGCGAGATTCCTTAAAAGCAGAAGAAACAACGGTTGATGGCTATAAAGCTAAATTAGCCTCCTATCAATCGTTAAAAGAGGCTTCATTAGCGGCAGAACATAGTTATAAGAAAGCGGTAAGGCAAAAAACAGCTTTAGAAAAGCAAGCATCCGATATTGCCCAAGTGTTGCAAGATTTAGATGTTGAGATTGAAATACTCAACAAAGCGATTGCTAATAAAGCGGCTATTGTTGAGCAAAAACTAATGGCTGAAGGGTGTTATAAAAAACGTGTTGAACTGGAAACAGCGCGTGCTGATTTAGTGAGCTTTAATAAAGCGTATACTAAACAAAAAAAACAATTTGAGTTAGCTGATACAGAATATAAAAAAGCTGAAAAGAACGCTAACCGTATTGAAATGCGTTGGTTTGCTAATCAAGCGGCAGTATTAGCGGCAAAGTTGCAAGAAGATCATCCGTGCGCTGTTTGTGGTAGCCTTTCACATCCTGATCCTGCACATTTTTCTGACGATTCAGCAGATATTAATCAACAAGCAGTTGATCAGGCAAGGGCATTACAAACGCAACAATTTAAAGCGATGGATGCTGTTAAAGCAGAATTACAAGGCTGTTTGCATTCTGTGACCGATAAAGAAAAGGATGTTGAGCAATTAGAAATAGAATTAGCGGACGAGGCAAAACAATCAGTTGCTGAAGTTAAACAATCTTATACAAATCTTGAACAAGAATTAAAGATTATTGAATCTAAGGAAAAGAATCTTGTTAAGGCTCAGGCTAAAAAGCGTGAGAAAGAAAATGAAAGCGAGCCAATTTCTAATGAAATTAAAACGATTGAAGTTAAAATCCCTGAACTAACAGCAAACCAGGCTACCGCTAAAATTGAGCTGAATAATGCGAATAATTCACTCCCAGAACACTATAGAAGCACGGGTGCTATTGAATTAGTACTGACCCAGATCCGTCAAAAAATTTCAGCCGTCGAAACTAAGCAGGCAGCAGCTAATAAAGAACGGACTGATTCTTTAACAGATGAGTCTTCAGTTCAATCAAAGCTAAAGGAATTGAATAGCAATCTTGATGATTTAAATAAACGTCAGGATTCTCAATCTCAGCTATGGGGACAAGCGTTGGTTGACAGTGATTTTGTGACTGAACAGGATTTTGCAACGGCACAATTAACAGATG
>CAYMPX010000289.1:0-3404 GCA_964392135.1 uncultured Methylomarinum sp. | reverse complement strand
CCTATTATTATCTCTGCTGACTGGAAATCGTCATGAGTGAATTAGATGCCGCATTAGCCACCTTTTCCCAAGAAGCCGACGAACTATTAATAGAAATGGAAGATTCATTGCTGATTCTGGAAGACACGCCAGATGACGATGAAACCATTAATAGCGTTTTTCGAGCCATGCACACCATTAAAGGCTCATCGGGTCTATTTGGCTTTAATGCCATAGTCGCTTTTACCCACGAAGCAGAAACTGTATTAGATCAAGTTAGAACGGGTGATCGCTCAATTGATGGCACACTTATTTCAATCTTATTAAGCTGTAAAGATCACACCCTAAAATTACTTGAATTTTGTTTAGATGATCAAAATAGTGAGCTACCCGACGATCTTCAACAAGCAGGTGAGACACTAACTGCACAATTAACAGGGAAAACCAAGGCAGAAAAATTACCAACAATTACGCAAGAACAAACGGCAGAAGTTGAAACCGAAGGAAGCAACATATCCGCTGATAACTGGCTAATTTCCCTTGATTTTCAAATAGATGCTCTACGTAATGGCATGGATCCATTATCTTTTATTCGTTATTTAAAAACCTTGGGGGAAATAGAACAAATCCTTACCTATACACCAGAACTTTCCTCAGGAGATGAGATGGATCCTGAAAGTTGTTACTTGCAATTCAGGATTTTATTTAAAAGTGATGCCAACAAACAAACTATTGAAGATGTGTTTGAATTTGCTGCTGATGATTGTGATATTAAAATTCTGCCACCAGATTCTAAAATAGAACACTATCTTAAACTGCTTGATGATCAATCAGAAGATCACGTCTCGTTTCTTGGTGAAATGCTCATTCAAACGGGTGCAATCACTAAAAACGATATTGATAAAGCCCTAAAAACGCAATCCAGCATTAACCAAGATGAAACCGAAATCATTAAACCACTTGGTGAAATTCTGATAGAACAACAAGTAGTAGCACAACCCGTAGTAGAACAAGCACTTAAAAAACAACAACAAACCCGACAAAAAGTAGCGGCAGAAGCCAGTTATATTCGAGTTGACTCTAATAAATTGGGACAACTCATTAATCTGGTCGGTGAACTGGTTATTTCCGGTGCAGCAATGAACCTGATGGTTGAGCGTCATGGTTTAACTGATGTGGAAGAAGTTGCAACCAGTATGAACACATTAGTTAGTGATATTAGAGATACAGCACTAGAACTAAGGATGGTTCAGATAGGCGAAACTTTTTCTCGTTTTCGTCGCGTAGTCAGAGATGTCAGTAAAGAACTCAATAAAGATATAGAACTTACTATTCGTGGTGGTAAGTCTGAACTGGATAAAACAGTTGTTGAGAAAATTAACGACCCTCTCACACATCTGATTCGTAATTCCCTTGATCATGGTATAGAACGCCCCGAACAAAGGTTACAAGCTGGCAAGCCAGCTACGGGTAATATTACTTTAAACGCATTTCATGACTCAGGCCAGATCGTTATTCAAATTAGCGATGATGGCGCTGGATTAGACAGTGAAAAAATTGTTGCAAAAGCAATAGCCAACGGTTTAATCACAACAGCTGATGGCATGAGCCAACAAGAAATATTTAATCTGATTTTTGAAGCCGGTTTAAGTACTAAACAGCAAGCAAGCAACTTGTCTGGTCGAGGCGTAGGCATGGATGTAGTGAAAAGGAATATTGAAGCCTTAAGGGGTTCGGTAAATATAGATAGCATAGCCGGAAAAGGAACCACCATCACTATTCATTTACCTTTAACCTTAGCCATTATAGACGGTTTTATGGTGAAAACAGAACAGGAACGATACATTATTCCGTTGAGTATGGTGGAAGAATGTGTAGAAATGGATGAAAAAGAATATGAAATTAACGATATTAAACATTATGTCAATTTACGTGGAGAAGTCATGCCCTACCTTCGTTTAGGCGATTATTTTCATAACAGAAGTAGTCATAAAAAAACCAAACGTGAAAGCCTGATCGTCGTTCGATTCGGTCAAAACAAAGCTGGCTTTGTAGTTGATGAATTGCTAGGCGAACATCAGACTGTTATCAAACCATTAGGTAAAGTCTTTCAATCGTTAAAAGGCATTACCGGAGCAACTGTTTTAGGTGATGGTAATGTAGCCTTAATTCTTGATGTTCAAGGTTTGATACAACAAGCCACTAAAAATAAACCAGGAAATTCTCGATTAACAACAGCTGCATAACAAAAATAATTAAGGAAAAGTCATGCGATTAAAAAGCATAACCGTGCAACTTAAACGTATGTGTTTAATGTTGTTCAACTATTCATTCATTAAGATTTAAAGGAAACAGCAATGACATATTTTATGAATCTAAAGTTAGGTAGTAAATTAAGTATTATTCTTGCACTTGTTTTAATTATAACCTCAGCGGGTACTTATAATGCCATCGTTAATATTCAGGAAACGGCTACCACTGTAAAACGAATCACCCAGGTTAGAGTTCCTACCGCTGAATCCAGCATGAAAATGTTGAATGGAATGAATCAGGCACTTGCTGCACTAAGAGGCTGGATGTTATTAGGCAATGAAAAGTTTCGTGATGAACGACAAAAGGTATGGAGCCAGGATATTGAACCTGCTCAGGCATTGATGCAAGAAAAAGCCAAAACATGGACTAATCCTGAAAACATTGAGCGTTTAAAACGTTTAAATGAATTGTTACCCAAGTTTAAACTAGCTCAGCAAAAAATAGAAGATATTGCGCAAACAAAAGACAATGTCCCGGCAATCAAAATGCTTTTTGATGAAGCAGCACCACAAGCGGGAATTATGGTAAAAAACATTACTGCCATGATTGATTTAGAAGGCACATTACCTGCAACAACAGAACGTAAAAAACTTCTTGGTATTATGGCGGATGTTCGAGGGACTATTGGTTTAGGTCTTGCAAACATCAGGGCTTATTTACTGTCTGGTAATGAAGATTTTAAACAAAAATTTGATGTACTTTGGGCAAAAAACAGTCGCCGTTATCAGGATCTAACAAATAATAAAAGATTATTAAGTGAACAGCAGACCAAAGCCTTCAACGCGCTGGATAAAGCAAGAAGTGCTTTTTCACCACTTCCACCGAAAATGTTCCAATTACGCGGACAAAAAGATTGGAACCTTGCTAATTATTGGTTAGGAAGCAAAGCAGCGCCTCTGGGTGCTGCTTTGGTCAACATATTACAATCGATGTCTAAAAATCAGCAACAATTATTGCAGGACGATGCGAAACAATCACTGATAGCACAAGAACAAGCAACCACTGCGACATGGACCTTTTTAGCGGTCAGTATCGTTATTGCCATTATTTTTGGACTGTTATTTATTTTATCCATCAACCGACGCTTAGCGAGTTTATTGAGTTTTATACAG
>CAYMPX010000288.1:0-3428 GCA_964392135.1 uncultured Methylomarinum sp. | reverse complement strand
CATTGAGCGGGTATGAAAAATAGAAAATAACGTTTTTTATCGTATTTTTCATAAAGGTTAACGAATTTTAGGCTCAACAAAAGATATTTTCTTAGAAGTCAACCCGCTCAATATGAGCATATACTAAGCATCATATTGTATATGATCCGGCTTAATACGCATAAGTCAGAAACCTTGGTTCGTACCGTTGCAGCATTTTGCGGGATAGAGAAATATCTTGGCGAAAAAGGGAAACATAGCATACTGAAATCGATGGCAAAGTCCTTTAAGTGGACGTATCAGGGAAAACCATTGGAGGCATGAGATTGTTAGTTCAACTTACTGGGTACTGCACTAGACGCCCCCCCCCTTTCAACCCCCCTTTTTTCAACGAGGGCGGTGAACGGTTACAACATTCATTATTCGACTATTTTTAAAACCACTTTTCCCATCGTATGCCCTTGCTCAACCTTCGCGTGAGCCTTTGCGACTTGCTCTAAGGTAAACACATCCGATACCGATACCTTTAATTGTCCTTTTTCTATTAACTGAGTACATTGTCTTAATATATCCATGTGTTTATCTCTTGCCTGATCCAGACCTTTTAATATCGGTGCTAACATGAGTTCAAAACCAATCATTAAATTTCGCATTCTTGCTTCTGCTAAAGACAGTTCGCCGGGGTCTAATAAGGTGATTAATCGTCCAAAATAAGCGGTTGCGGTGATACTTTGTTTAAAAACAGCGCTACCTACGGTATCAATCACTAAATCTGCACCTCTGCCGTCGGTTATCTTATTCACTTCATCAACAAAGCCATTATCTAAATAATTTATGACATAATCCGCACCTAACGATTTTACCAAGTCTGCTTTTTCTTTTGAGCTGATAGTGGTGATGACTTTGGCACCTTTTGATTTCGCTAATTGAATCGCCACATGTCCGACACCGCCTGCACCGGCATGAATCAATACCGTTTGCCCACTTTGTAAATTGCCTTTATCAAATAAGGCACCCCATGCGGTAATTAAAATCAAAGGCATGGCTGCGGCTTCAATAAAGGATAAGGTTTTTGGTTTTGATGCAAGCCAGCGACTGTCTATAACGGTATATTCTGCATAAGCACCCTGCTCTTTTCCTAACCCGCCATGACAAAACCAGACCTCATCCCCTACTTTATAGTGTGTCACCGCATTGCCTACCGCAACCACTTCCCCCGCGCCATCACAACCTAGCACGATAGGCAAGGATTGCGGATAAAAACTGCCATTTCTACGCACTTTGGTATCAATGGGGTTAATGCCTGCGGCTTTTATTTTAATTTTAACCTCACTGGTCTGAATTATTTCTGGCACGCTAATGTCTGATAGTTGTAATGCCTCATCGGCATCACCTGTTTTAGTCATTAAAATTGCTTTCATTAGTTCCTCCACTGCTGTTGATAGTCTTGATAGCTATGCTGCTTGATTAGGCTGATATTTTTTTGCGTATCCATTAAGTAAACGTCGGGTAAGTTGTAACCATTAAATCGGTTTGCTTTGATTAAACTGTATGCGCCTACATTGGAAAAAACCAGCCTGTCGCCTATCTTGGGTATGGTTTTAAAGCGGTATTCACCCAATATGTCGCCGGCTAAACAGCTGGAACCGACTAACAGGCAATGCGCATTGGCATTGTTATCGGCTTCGAGTAATTCGGGGCTTTTCTGGTATTCAAACACTTCAGGGTTATGATTGACCGAGGTGTCTAGCACTGCAATTTCTTTTCCATCACTGATAAATCGATCGATGACTGTGGTGACGAGATAACCGGCATTACCTACGATTGCTTTACCGGGTTCAATATAAACCTCTAATCCATAGGTTTCTTTTAGTTGTTTGACTTGTTCAATAAAGGGTTGATGCTGCTTGATTTGTGAGTGCAGATAGCCACCGCCTAAATTTATCCATTGTAATTGAGATAACTGAGCGCCCAGCTTTTCTTTCAGGAGAGTCACCGTATCCACCAGAGGCTGATAATTGGTACTAGAAAAAATGGTGTGAGTATGTATCCCTTTAATTGCTTTAGGTATAGTCTCAATCGCTGAAATATCCACCCCTAATTTTGAATGTTCTCGACAAGGGTCAAACCGTGAGTCATTAGAAAATGAGCGTTTGGGATTAATTCTTAGTCCTAGTGTACATTGCTTGTTTTCACTGGGGGTTAATCGTTGGTACTGAGCCATAGAGTTAAAGCTGATATGCGAGCATAGCTGGCTTATTTCACTAAACTCATCATCTCTAAGTCCTGGGGTGGTTATGTGAATACTGCCGGCATCCCCTAGCAGCTCTTTAGCCAGTCGCGCTTCATATAATGAGCTGACCGAGAAGCCGTCTGTATATTCTATTGCCTGTTGCATAACGGTTGCCAAGGGTAAGGCTTTAATAGAGTATAAGACCTGACAACCCGCCTGTTTTTTTAAATCCGCTAAGTTAAGTAAGTTCTTTTTAATTTGAGATTGATCAACCACGAAAGCAGGCGTGCTTTTCAGGTTGTCTTTGAAGCTATTGAAGTCCATTTATTTTAGTGCTATAGCTGTTTTTTTCCGTTAATACCGTGTGCATATACACATCATGTGGTTCCATCATGACTTTGTCGCATATTTGTGATTGGTAACACACGGCGGTTAAGCGGGTATCGGGTCTGACCTTTTGCAATAAACGATCATAATATCCCGCACCATTCCCTAAGCGCCCTCCCCTTCGATCAAAGGCAACCCCGGGTACCATAATTAAATCCAGTGCCTGCACGGGAATCTCTTTAGCTTTTTCGCCCCAGCGCGCTGTTGGCGGCTCTAAAATGCCCCAGGTACCCGCAGTGAGTTCTGATAGCTGTTCTAACCACCATAAACCCAGCTGGTTTTTCCCTTGGTGGTCTGTCGTACAATAAGGTATAACAATTTTTTTACCACTATCAAGTGCCGTTATCACTGCATCCAAGGTTTTAACTTCTGAACGGCAGTGTAGATACCACATGATAGTCTTTGCGTCTTGATATGCAGTTTGAGCCATAAATTGATTGCAAATAATCTGGCTTAGCTTTTCTTTGTCTGGCTGAGCATTTCTTGCATCGTATGCTTTACGGCGCTGTTGTTGTTTATCTGGCATGATGATTTTGCACGAAGTAAGGTAACTTCTCATTATTTACGGGTCATATACTTTAAAAACTGATTAGAGACTGGGGGCGCAGGTCTTTAGCCTGCATTATTCTACCTACGGGCTTCCTGCCCTGGTGCGTTGCTCTACTACACCATCCCTGGTGTTACTCGCATCTCAGTACTCCTGTGCTTATTTAAAACTTAATAGTGATGATTAATGTGTAGGAGTGCCACTCTGGGTGTATCGAAATAAATAACTAAACCCCAACCATTTTGGGAACCGTAGTTTTTAGATTTGAATTTTTTCCGCATT
>CAYMPX010000287.1:0-3442 GCA_964392135.1 uncultured Methylomarinum sp. | reverse complement strand
GGTCTTCGTGATGAAGAAAGGCGCCAACGACCTGACCAAAGAAACGATGTGAGTTTGGAATAGGTAGTCCTGAGGCATATTCAGTATTAGAAATTGCCCAAAAATTTGGTGGTCAAATTGTCATGTATCCAGAGCGTAAGGGTAACAGAATGACTGCTGATGTTATGATTGAGAAAACTAAATCTCTCGGTTGGAAACCTAAAAAAAATATCTCAGATTATATTGAGGAAATTAGAGCAAAAGGATGGAAGTAATGTAAGCGCTCAATGAACCGACGTAATTAAAATCCATCATAGATCTCGTCATGCTGAGTAACATGGTCTAATGGACTGACACAGTTCAGTTAAGAGATAATATCACTTAACTGGAGAAAAGAAATGACAACAAGAAAACAATATACACAAGAATTTAAACTCGATGCAGTCAGTATTCACTGGCCAGAAATTGATGAAGATTTAAGTGTTGCAGGCTTGTTAGTTGCAGGCTTGTTAATAGGTACGCATTAAATCAGCAGCTAGCAAGTTACTCAAACGGAAAAATAACAGTTGGCTATCACTCAGCGATTATAGCCAACCATTATTTTCCACTGAACAAGGCGTTGGCTGATAAAAATCTTGTATTTACGTACGCTAAGTCGTACGATTGTATTTTGATGTTTAGGATACTTACAATGCAAAACCTTACTGCAAGTGAAGCTAGGGCGAATTTATATAGATTACTTGACCAAACTTCAGAGTCGCACCAACCTATCACCATATCAGGAAAAAGAAATAGTGCTGTTTTAGTGTCATCAGAGGACTGGGCATCTATTCAGGAAACGCTTTACCTCTTGGCGGTACCAGGAATGCGGGAAAGTATTAAAGAAGGTATGGAAGAACCCATTGATTCATGCTCCAAGGAGCTAGATTGGTGAGTTGGCAACTTTTTTATACTAAACATGCTCAAAAAGATGCTAGAAAGCTTGCTTCATCAGGGCTAAAAGATAAGGCAAAAAAACTATTACAGGTTATTGAGTCAAACCCTTATCAAAGCCCACCTCCATTTGAAAAACTAGTAGGTGATTTGTCTGGCGCATATTCAAGGCGCATAAATATTCAACATCGGCTCGTTTATGAAGTTCTCGAAGCACAAAAAATAGTTAAAGTTCTTCGTATGTGGGCACATTATGAGTAATAACGTAGCTCCGTCAGCTAACCAATAAATGTTGCGGATTGGCTACAACGACGCTTCGGTTTTTATGTAACCAACAGCAGATAACTCTGCTCAAACAATTACCATGGAATTTCAAACCCTTCCAAGCAATATTGCATTTTTTGCAGGAGCTTTAACTGAAAATATATTTACTGGAGTTCCAGTACCTGTTAATGATTTAACTCAAATCACTGCCGGAACCTGTAACTTTTACGCAAGAATTTTGCCAAGCATCAATCAATACGATTTAACCTACGAGAATTTTCGTGATTTTTCCTTAAACTCTCAAAACGGAGTAATAACTGATGTAAAAAGCAATCCCTTATTTAAAACCTACATTCCGCACCAAAATCTAACAAATCGAACTAAATCATAGCCAATAGATCACGGCAGAAATGGTCAATAGATCACAACAATAATAGTCAATAGATCAAATCTATTCGTAGGTTTTTCTGCGATAATGTGAAAAACCATCCAACAGAAAAATAAAATGGTACTACGAGAACAATTTGATTTAAAAAACATACGTTTTAAACAACTTGATCACCATGGTTTGGTAGCCAGTACCATCAATAAGTTTAAATTAGTTGAACAATTTGATAAACAGTTACCCATTTCAAAAGAAAAAGGTGCAATAGTTACTCATGGCCAACGCATAAAAGCGATGATAATAAACGGACTTGGATTTACCGCCAATCCTTTGTACATCTCTCCTGAATTCTTTGAAGAAAAAGATGTTTCCCGCTTGATTGGTGAAGGGATTGAAGCTAAACACCTTAATGATGATGCGCTTGGCCGAACTTTGGATGCCATTTATGCTTGTGGTAGTACTCAGTTGTTTGCACAAGTGGCTTTTGATATTGCTAGTCGCCATCATTTATTTGGACGGAGTGCAAAACTAGATACCACCAGCTTAAAACTGTTTGGAAAAGACTACGAGGCCGAGGATGAAAATAGTCTCGCTCCTATTCCTGCTCTGGGCTTTTCAAAAGATCACAGGCCAGATCTAAATCAAGTAGTCATGTCACTCATCGTGAGTGGTAAAGGCAATATCCCGCTTTGGTTTGAAGGATTAAATGGCAATACCCAAGATAAAAAGAGCTTTCACGAAACTATCGACCGCGTGAGAACTTTTCAAGAACACCTTAAGAACAGTCCCAGTTTTTTATGGGTGGCTGATTCCGCACTTTATAACGATGGTAAATTATCCAACACACCTATTCGATACCTAACACGTGTACCAGCTACTTTGAAGAAAGTTAAGGCCTATTACCAACAAGATAAACAAGATTTCACCTGGGAATGTTTAGGTAATGGTTATGAAAGTAGCTGGGTTCAATCTAATCGTCCCAACCAAGAGAAATGGTTATTAATTTATTCAGAACAAGCAAAAAAGCGCGAAATGACTACTTTATTACGACGTATAGACAAAGCATTGATTAGCGGAACAACTTTAGCCAACAAATTAAAAACGACTCATTTTTCCTGTGAAAAAGATGCACAACAGGCAGCCAGTTTATTTGAAAAATCTTTAAAATATCATCAAGTCAGTACAATCATAGAACCCATTTGTACAACAAGTAAGCGAGGCAAACAAAAAGCATCAGTTCATGTGCATTATCAAGTTTCAGCCACGCTCAAAATTGATGAAGAGAAATGCGAACCTTATTATCGAAAAGCGGGACGTTTTGTTTTAGGGACAAATGATTTGAGTAAACAGGAGTTAACAGCACAAGCTTTGCTTCAAACATACAAAGAACAACAGGATGTTGAACGAGGGTTTCGTTTTATAAAAGATCCTTGTTTTCAGCTGAACCAAATATTTCTCAAAAAGCCTGAACGAATAGAAGCTTTAATGATGATTATGACATTGTGTTTGATGATTTATAACCTAGGGCAATATGATTTGCGGGAGAACCTAAAAGCACAAAAAAAGACATTACCCAATCAAAAAGGAAAGGAAATCAATAACCCGACATTACGCTGGGTATTTCAAATGATGCGATCAATTCATGTAGCTCATTATCCAGGCCAAGCGGCCGAGACTTTGGGTCTTAATGACAGGAAACTCCACATAATAGAAGCATTTGGTGAAGAAGCTCTTCAGGTTTATGGCTTAAAGTAAAATTTAAGATCTGTATGAATGCCGATGGGTAGAATCTTCTGTGCCTGATGATAAATATTTTAGCGGTGGCGATTGTGAATTAAGGCATAAAATTAAAAATCTGAATGTTTAATTTGAACACTTTTA
>CAYMPX010000286.1:0-3442 GCA_964392135.1 uncultured Methylomarinum sp. | reverse complement strand
CTTCCGTTAAAGTAACGGTAATGAACGAAAGGGAAATTGAGAAAAGGAAAATGGCAATACGATACCCTTGTGGCTTAGTTCTGTTCCAGGAACCATGTTGAGCAACAAACAATTGATTTCTAAATCGTTCAGGAAATTGTTTCCCTGTATAAAATCGCATCCCTAAGGGCGCCATATGCGCTCTAAAATTCCATACGGGTGCAGTAAATTGCTCGCATCGTTTATTGCCTGCCAATTCAGGGTCTGCAATCGTACCGGCATGGCAGTAGGGATACCCAAAATGCTGACCTTTTTCTGACCACTGATTTAATTCATCCGGCGGTAAATTATCACCTAAATAATCCCGACCATTTTCAGTAAAAAATAATTTATTGGTTTCTGGCTGCCAATCAAAACCGACAGTATTACGAATACCTCGCGCCAAAATTTCAAATTCACTGCCATCACTGTTTAATCTAACCAAAGAAGAGTAAATATCTTTTTCAGGAATACAAATATTACAAGGCGCGCCAATCGCAGTGTATAACTTGCCATCTTTACCAAACCGTAAATATTTCCAGCCATGATGTTTATCTGATGGTAACTGGTCATAAATTACCACGGGGTCTTCAGGTTCCGCCAAATGACGCTCTATATCATTAAAACGGATAATCCTGTTTACTTCTGCAACATATAAATCACCATCCTTATAAGCCACACCATTTGGCATATAAAGATCTTTTGCTATTACATAGCGTTTATCTGCTACACCATCATTATTGCTATCTTTAACTGCATAAACAACACCTTGTTGACGGGTTCCCACATAGACAACACCTGATTCACTTAATGCCAGTGTTCGCGCATTAGGGACATTACCCGCATAAATAGAAATAGAAAAACCCGCAGGCATCTGCAGGTTTTTTAAAATTTTATTATATTTAGTTGATGCGGAAAAACAGCTATGCGTGGTCAATAAAAATACCACTACAATCTTTAGACAATTCATCTCAACACACCCTATCCGTTAAACTTTTAGTTATAGTAACAGTCTAGTCCATTGAATTTAAGTTTTTCTCTCCCCATATTCAAATTAATCTTAAAACTTTTTTACAGGTATCCCATTATGATGCGAATTATACTTTTTCTTGCAACTAACGTAGCAATAATGATCGTTATCAGCATAGTCTTTAGCCTATTTGGTATTGGTAATATATTACAAGCAAATGGTGTTGACCTAAATCTTAATGCGCTTTTAGTCTTGTCAGCCGTCATTGGCATGACAGGCTCTTTTATTTCTTTAGCTATTTCTAAATGGTCGGCAAAAAGAGCAATGAATGTTCATCTGATTGAAAATCCACAAAATCAAACTGAACAATGGTTAGTTACACTGGTTGCAAAACAAGCCAAAGAAGCGGGTATTGGTATGCCTGAAATAGGTATATTCCAAACCCCGGAACCTAATGCATTTGCGACAGGAATGAGTAGAAATAGCGCTTTAGTGGCTGTAAGTACGGGGTTATTGCACACTATGAGTCAAGATGAGGTTGAAGCAGTCGTCGGCCATGAAATCAGTCATGTTGCCAATGGCGACATGATTACCATGGCTCTAATGCAGGGTGTAGTGAATACCTTTGTTTACTTCTTTGCCTCAGTTATCGGGCATATTGTTGACCGGGTTATTTTAAAAAATGAAGAAGGTCATGGTATGGGCTATTACATTACTCAAATGGTTGCTCAAGTTGCCTTATCATTCCTGGCTTCTATGTTAGTCATGTGGTTCTCGCGTTACAGAGAATTTCATGCAGATGCCGGTGGCGCTCGTTTAGCAGGCAATGAAAAAATGATTAGCGCACTACGCGCATTACAACGTCAACATAACCCTGAAGATTTACCTGGACAACTAGCGGCTTTTGGTATTAACGGTGGCGGGGTACAAAAGTTATTTATGAGTCACCCGCCTTTAGAAGAACGTATTGCCGCGCTACAAAATCAGCGTTAATACATCTCTTATCCCTATAATTCCGCCCTTATACAATTTTTTTGAGGGCGGTTCTTCTAACAATTATCATCTGTTTAAATATCAGAGTATGAGCCAACATCAACTTATCCGCTTTTCCATACAACTCTCATACGATCAATTTCTTAAAGTTTATCAAGGCATCGCCAAAAATATTTCTGTAGTTGCCGACGATGGACGTAGAGTGGCCTTCCCTGCTAAAAATATTCAATCTTTTTTGACTAGAGAGGGTATTAAAGGCTATTTTGAAATGGAATTAACCACTGAAAACAAATTCATTCAAATAACAAAATTAAGATAAAGAATACATATGGAATAAATTTGATAACTCACGCATATTTTTATGCTGAGGACATTGAATGAGTGTTACTAATTTGTAAAACCGTAAAGTAGCCAAATAATCACGAAGATAGGTTAAGATTAAATTTGAGTCTACAATGTTTTATGTACCATCCATGCGAAGGAGAGTATCAATGCGTTTGTTAATAAGAGTATTTGTGGTGTTAGTTTTTTTAATCACCAGTCGTGTCAGTTATTCAGCCGATTTACAACGCGCTGAAATAGAAAAAATGTTAGAACAAGCCGACCCAACTCATCCAGCCGATTTGCGTAGAAAAGATTTAACCGGGCTTGATTTGTCAGGGTTGGATTTTCGCCATGCTGATTTATGGGGAGCGGATTTAAGAGGAACCAATCTAAGTAAAAGTAATTTATCAGGCTTGGTGTTAGATTTAACCGTTATGGTGGCAACTAATCTGAAAGGCGCTGACTTATCAAATGTTAGTATTTTTGGGGTGAGTATGATGCATGCTAATCTCAGCTATGCAAATCTTAGTGGAAGTCGGGTTATTGCTATTATGGACAATGCAAATTTAAGCCATGCTAATCTTTCAAATATAAACTGGGGGGCTGATATGAAAAATCAGTCCATGGGGTTAATGAGAGCCAGTTTAAAAAAAGCAAATTTAGAAGGCGCTGATCTATCCAATGCAAATCTAAGCCGGGCAATGTTAAGGTTTGCAAATTTAAGCCATACTAAATTACAAAATGCCCTGTTATTTGCTGCAAATTTAGAGGGTGCTGATTTATCTCATGCAGATTTAACTGGAGCCAATTTAACGTATGCTAAATTAAATGATGCTAATTTTACTCAAGCTAATTTGACTGGCACAATTTTAAAAAACGTTAAAAATAAAGAGACGGCACGCGGTTTAAAGGATAAATAAAATGCAATTGTATGAAAATGATAGCGCCTTAATGTCGCCATATTATTGGCTCTTTGTCTTAAGCAATACTTACTTATTTGTGGATTTCGAAAAAAACCTAACCTAACATTCAGTGTAGTGCGTAACATCAGTTTTTAAGTAAAATAATAGAATTCGCTTTATCATTACAATCAGCTAATTTACGCCTTAGAGTATAACGATTTATGTTAGTAAAAAA
>CAYMPX010000285.1:0-3464 GCA_964392135.1 uncultured Methylomarinum sp. | reverse complement strand
CATTCATGTTGATTGTTGTCGTGATAATGGCAGTAGGTGTTATATTCGGTAGACGCGCTATTAAAGGCTCTTGTGGCGGGTCAGGCAATGGTGAATGCGTCTGTGTAGAAAAGTGTGACAAAAGAAAGAAACGAGATGCGGAAGCAGCAGAAATACAAAAAGTTGAATTTAATCCAGATATTTTAAAGAAATCAGTAGATTGAAAAAAGGCTGGACGATATTGCAGGGCGAAAGATTTAGTCCACAGCGGATGAATTTCGTGGTTTGAATGTCGCTCTAACAATAAATTTCATAATTATTAATGAGGATATATTTATGTTAGCAGAAATCACTATCGCAAATTATATGACTAAAAATATAATGACTGTAAAACAAGATACAGATGCTTTAATAGCAATAAAGCAATTATTGGATCATAAAGTTACCTGTGCACCTGTGCTTGATTCGACAGGTGAATTAGTCGGGATGTTTTCAGAAAAAGATTGTATGAAAGTGGTGCTTGATTCTTCATATCACCAAGGTATGAGCGGTAAAGTAGCAGACTTTATGAGTCGAGATATATTATCAGTGAATGCAGAGTCTAGCATTGTTGATCTTGCTGAAAAATTTCAAGATACCGCAGTAAGAAGTTACCCGGTTTTTGATGAGAAAAAATTAGTGGGCGTTGTGAGTCGAACGGATGTTTTGAAGGCTTTAGTTTCAATTAATAACAACAGTTAAATAATAGTAGGAGCATCTCCGTCCTTGGCGTAAAGAATACAATAACGATAACAAATCACGTCGAGAGTGGATGCTCCCACAAAGATTTATATAAAAATGAAATCACAACACGCTACTTTTTATTGGCACGATTATGAAACCTGGGGATTAAGTCCTGCTCTCGATAGACCCTCCCAATTTGCCGGTATTCGTACAGATATGGATTTTAATATCATCGGCGAACCTGATATGTTTTATTGTCGTCTGAGTGATGATTATTTACCCCATCCTGAGCCTGCAATAATTACCCGGATTACCCCACAAATAACCCAAACGCAAGGGCTTGCCGAATACCAGTTTGCGAGTCGAATAAATCAACAGTTTAGTCAAACAAATACCTGTGTGGTGGGTTACAACAGCATTCGGTTTGATGAAGAGTTTACCCGGCACTTATTTTATCGAAATTTTTACGACCCTTACGAGTACAGTTGGAAGAACAGTAATTCACGTTGGGATATTATTGATCTGGTAAGAGCTGCCTATGCATTACGCCCCGATGGCATCGTCTGGCCAAAAAATGATCAGGGTTTACCCGGCTTTCGCCTGGAGTTGCTAACAGCAGCCAATGGCATCCGTCATGAACATGCACATGATGCTACTTCAGATGTCTATGCCACCATCGCTATAGCCAAATTAATCAAAGACAAGTGCCCTAAGCTGTTTAATTATTATTTTGATTTACGCAATAAAAATACAGTCAAAGCACTGATTGATGTAGAAAAAATGACCCCCTTAGTGCATGTTTCAGGTATGTTTGGTGCTGTTCGAGGTAATACGGCTTTAGTTGCCCCTGTTGCCTGGCATCCAGGCAATACCAATGCGGTCGCAGTGGTTGATTTATCCCGGAATATAACGCCATTATTAGAACTTTCTGCCGATGAGATACGGGCAAGGTTATACACTAAGCGAGAAGCGCTAGGTGATGATTTTCCCATTCCATTAAAGTTGGTTCATACCAATAAGTGTCCTTTTATTGCGATTGAAAAAACCTTATTACCTGAAAATGCGCAACGATTAGGCATTGATAAACGGCTATGTTTAGAAAATTTAGCACTTTTACAAAATAACCCGCATATAGCAGATGTTGTTTTAGAGGTTTTTCAACAGGAAAGAGCATTTGATAACAACGATAATGTAGATGCCATGCTATATGCCGGGTTTTTTTCTTCTGAGGATAAGAAAAGTTTTTCTAAAATTAGAAAGGCAACGCCCGAAAAGTTAGCGGGATTGAATTTATCGGTATCTGATGAAAGATTTAAGCCATTGTTTTTTAGATACCGAGCCAGAAACTTTCCAGAGAGCTTGACTGTTGAAGAAAAAGAACAATGGACTCTTTATAAAAAATCTATTTTCGCCCCCATTAAAGCAGATTATTTAGCTAGTCTTGAGGATTATGTCGAGAAATATAAGGATGATGAAAAGAATCGCTTGGTGATTAATAGTCTTCAGCAGTATGCTGTTAAATTGCTAGATGCTTAAAAATTAGCTTCGTCTGCTATACGGGATTCAAGTCCCATTTTCTCAACTTTCGTTTGATTTACCAGCGAAAGTTATTTTACCTATCCCCCTGAAATAATGATTAATTTTGCATATTGATAGTACATTTAAGCCCGCCTGGTGGTTAAGAAATGGACATTTACAGACGCTATACCCCGCATTATGTCGAAGAATATCGTCTCATGCCAAAATCTCACGAGAAAGGTTAACGACACCTGATAAGGATTTTATTGATCTTGACTGGTGTGGTAAAACCAGGCTGCCACTGGTTATTTTATTGCATGGCTTGAGTGGTAGTTCCCAGTCCAGTTATATTAAAGGCTTACAACAGGTGTTAATCAGGCAGGGCTTTCGTAGTGTTGCTTTAAATTTTCGAGGCTGTAGTGGTGAATCAAATAATTTAGCGCGTAGTTATCATTCGGGTGATACCGATGATATTGATTTTATTTATCAAACTTTACGCCAGCGTGAACCCGATACCCCAGTGGCCGTTATTGGTTTCTCATTGGGCGGAAATGTATTATTAAAATGGCTGGGGGAACGGGGTAATGATTTATCCTTATTTGCTGCAGTTTCTGTCTCTGTCCCGTTTGTTTTAAGTGTCTGTGCCAGTAAACTGGATTCAGGTTTTTCTAAAGTTTATCGCAATAACTTGCTAGGCGAATTAAAAGCGTATATTGCCTTTAAATTAGAGTATTTGCTAAAAACAGGGAAAAATGAAGAAGCTGAAAAACTTAAACAATTAGGCGACTTGTCTAAAATAAATTCTTTTTGGCAATATGATAACCAGGTCATTGCTGCATTATATGGCTATAAAGATGCAGAAGATTATTATCAACGATCAAGCGCCCGGCAATTTTTGCATAGCATTACAGTGCCTACGTTAATGATACAGTCAAAAGATGATCCGTTTATGACCAGCGATGTGATCCCTGATAAAGAGGAGACTTCATCTAACGTGTGTATGGAAATAACGGATAGAGGAGGGCATGTGGGGTTTATTACCGGCTCAAATCCTTTTAAGCCAAAATATTGGCTGGATCAACGTATTCCTGAGTTTTTGAACCATCAGCTTATTCAATGTTCTGAGGGATAATCTGATAAAATTAACGTATTTTAATTGATAGTCTTTTACAAGGGTAAATAATGCTAGAGCAATACCGCAAACATGTTGCAGAACGTGCTGCTGATGGAATCGTTCCTCAACC
>CAYMPX010000284.1:0-3469 GCA_964392135.1 uncultured Methylomarinum sp. | reverse complement strand
GTCACCATCACGACGTATAATCGTTTTTACCATCAAGTTTCGATCATGAAACTTTTCATCAACTTTTATCAGGTATTCTTCAGTACTTGTTTTAACACTTCCGGCAGTCATCGAAACATTAGCTTGTTGCAATGCACTAGCAACCTCTTCAAAACTGATACCTAGAAACCTTAATTTTTCCGGGTCTAAATAAACATGAAATTCCCTTATCAAGTTACCGGATATAACAATTTTTTTCACCCCCTTGATTTTTTTTAACGAAGACTTAATCTGTTTCGCCATTAAGGCTAACGCACGATTCTCATGTTCGCCACCTAAGTTAACAATAACAACAGGTAACAAAACACCCATAGTTACACTTTCTATTATCGGTTGATCCACTTCTACGGGAAGCTCAGTTTTAGCATTTAAAATGTTAAAGCGGATCTCATCATATATATCGTCATAATCGCTGTCATCGACTAATTTAACCCGAATATAAGAACGTTCAGCTTGAGAGGTGGAAGAAATCCATTCTATATTTTCTATATTTTCTATAGCTTCTTCCAGTTTACGGGTAACAAGCGATTCAACATCTGTCGGTGAAGCCCCGGGATAATCGGTGGTAATATTTACCACTGCCATATTAATATCCGGATAACGTTCAGCCGGAAGTGCAAACATGGCAAAAAAACCTGCTATTATCAGAAGAATAAAGAGTAGATTAAACAAAATCTTTTGCTCTAGCGAAAACCGACCTATTGATTCCATGAATTAAGGGATTTTTTGTTTATATTTAAGCTACTATGAGATACGCATAGTTAGCTGTGTAAACCGTGGCTGTAACAAAGAAAACGGATAAAAAGATTTAAATAAAGAAAGGGAATTTATTTTCACATGAGTTCCTATTGTAGGTTTATTTTAAATTGATCACCCAACTTAATTTCGCGTGATGATATAATGACTTTATCATTAGCTTGATCCCCAAGTAATTTGACACGTATACTTTTGCCATCTTTACGCTGTACCCAATATTCCTCAAATCGCTCCTCCAATGCCTGTTTAGAAATAGTAAACGAAGTGCTTTTAGCATCAGGGATTTTGAGCGTTAGCCCAACTCGCATTCCACCATGAAGCTCAGGCAAGTTTTCTTTTATTAACAAATCAACCAGAATTTTTCGCGTTTTTTCATCAAAAGCAGGCGAAATATGTTCAATAATAGCAGGAACTTTTAAATTAAAATCCATCAGAAAAAGTTTAATACTCTCCTTACCTTGTTTAAGTGCAGCCAACTCCTTTTGAGAAAGCGTAACCGGAACTTTAAGTTGGGAATAATTGCCAACATGCGCTAAAACTTCCCCTTGATTGACCCATTGTCCCCGCTCTATATCTCGATCAATAACCAACCATCCCACTGGTGCCTCAATACAATGACGCCGCTTATGCTCTTCCAAACGTTGTTTACGTATAGCTACAACGGACAAAGCTTGTTTTGCATTATCTAAATCACGTATTAATCCATCTAAAATACTAACCGCTGAAATTTGTTTTTTAACTAATTGTTTATGACGAGACACTTCTTTCTTGAAATATTTTATATCAATATAATGCCGGGACATTTCATTTTTTGCAGATTTAATATCAATTTTAGCAAAGGTATCATCCAGACAAGCAAATTTCCTGGTTGCAGGAATGGGCTCTCCTATATCAGCAAAAATATCACTCACTTTACCCTCAACTTCAGCAGTTAAAGGCATTTTAGATTGCGCACGAGTAAAACCAGTGATAGTCACTTTCCGCATAACTGGCTCAACAGTAACCCATTTGGCTTCGGCAAAAACCGATAAACTAACAGTCAATTGAATAGCACTCATCAATATGACAAAAGTAAATTTCATAAACAGCCTACTGCAAAAATAATTGTTGATTTCACTCATTAACAGATCAATCTTAACGCCCTCACCTCTGATAGTGAAGCAAATGTAAAATATAGAACGGGCGTCAGTCCACAATTTCAGTTAATTACTTCACTTTTAACGCTCCCTCTTCAACAACGTCTTCCCCTGAATAGCCCATTCTTCCGCATAATCCATATAAAAGTAAAAAATACTGTCCTTCCTCTGGAAAAAGAGCTTTAGTATAGGTCAAAGTATTTCCACTGCTAAGCACTTTAACACCATAAAAATGGTCATTTCATGGCAAATATGAGTTACCAGTCAACTACAACCTTCGCCTTTTTATAAAACTAAAGACACTCGAACCAAGTTTAGACGATATTAAAAATTAAGAGTATGTTTTCGCAGTATCAATTAACGCTGTAATTTTATTGACCTCTAACGAACAATTGATACCCGTAATGGTTTTTTTCTTATGGGTAAGCGCATAATTAACAGCACGTTTAATACTATGACTATCAACTTTACCCGCACGAATCAATGTACCAAAGCCCGCAGTACGCGCTAAAGTCATCATAAGATACTGATCCAGGTTACTCGGAAGACCAATAACAAATTTATTCTCGGCAATACTTTGATAAACCATAGGACTGCCGCCGTTGCAAATCACAATGTCAGCTTTTTTTACAGCCTGTTCTGCCGGGAGAAATTCCGCAATAAAAACGTTCGGATAAGTCTTTTCAAGACTCATTTTTTTTGCGGTGACACAAAGTACTGTCACCGACATTTGGCTTAATGTCTCAAGTAACATCGGTAATAAGGAACTGTCCCCAGAACTACCTAAAGTCACAAAGACAATAGGTTTGCCTGATGGTAAAGTATCCCACCAAACGGGTAACGGTACTTTCGCCGACCATAAAACTGGACCAATAAAAATATGATTTTTTGGTAATGTTTTCATCGGAATAAGTAATTCGATATCCGCGTAAAGAGTGTAATCGGCATGGGTATATACTTCTCGCAAATCATAACCAAGTGCGGGGTGTCTAAATTTTTTACATACTTTATTAAAAGCTAAGGTATGTAGTTTAAAAACGAAGGGTCTTGCTATATTGAATATTTTTTGCGCAATCGCAATACCGAAAATTTTTGTTAACGGCATTTCTGGAATTGGATAAGCTATATCAGCGTAAGGACTCCAGTATGCATTGGTAATGGTGGCATAGGGAATTTTTTTTATTCGACTGCTGATGGCAAGAGAAAGGCGAAAATCACCAATAATAAAGTCAGGTTTAATTTTGTCAATAATTCTTATATCTTCATTAACATAATCCGTTAAAGTTTGAACATTATAAATAGGTAGACCTTGAGCCAGTTTGTTTGCAAAATACTGACTGGATATAGAATACAGTGGAATTCGTTGAAAAGGCACTGAACCGATAACCTCATCATAACGATTATCGGCTGCTATGGTAATGATATAATTGCCGGAATTGTGTAATTCGTTAGCAAGCGCAATGCAACGGGCAATATGGGCGAGGACTATGGAGTTTGCTGGTGGCGTGTCTTTCGAATGCCAGCTCGGCATCCTTCTC
>CAYMPX010000283.1:0-3483 GCA_964392135.1 uncultured Methylomarinum sp. | reverse complement strand
GCCATATTTTATTTGAATTTAGTGCTTCGATCCTTTCTAAGGTTTTATCTGAACATCCATCTAAATAAACCAGAACCTCATACTGAACACCCTCGTAATCTAATTGCAATATATTATTAAGTTTATCAGCAATCAGATGTTCGGCATTATGCACCACGACAATAAAACTAACCGATGTTGGCTTATCATCCGTTTTAGTTAAAAAAGGCACTGTTCGGACAAAAAATTGACTGGCAAAGAGCAACAAAGGGTACAAAATAAAACTAGAAGCCAGTAACAAAATTGCGATAAAAATACACCAGACGCTAATAGGCATTACAAATGCTCCCCCCTAATGAATAGTCAATCGTAAACCGGTCTTAAAATCATGTCCACTTTGCTCAAAATTAAATTCGCGGACGATACATTCAGGAACTGAACGCCCCGTATCCCATGCGCCGCCACGTTTTACGCGCTGAATCGCTTGCGTGTAAAAATAATACAATGAATCGTCTAGGAACAATGGATTTAGATGTCTGTTCTTCGCATAGCCAAAACGATCATAAATATCTAAAACCCATTCTGAAACCCCCGAATGCATTCCTTCTATATTAAGACTGGATATGGCAGACTGTGTCATGACTGAATCATCACTTAACTGCCTATATTGTAAAGGCTGCGTTTTATTCGTATTTTTGCAAGCATATTCCCACTCAGCTTCAGTCGGCAAACGAAAATCAGCTCCCGTCAAACTGTTGAGGCGACAAACAAAACTCTGCGCTTCTTTCCATGAAACACCTGATGCCAGTGCATTACCTTTCCCTGCAACATCCTGATTAATCAATGGGATGGCAATATTACTTATCGGTAGATTTTTGCCGGCAACTTGCATCCATTGTGCAACATTAACTTCATGCTTCGCCATCCAATAGCTATCTAAGCAGATATTCCTAGCGGGCATATTATCCGCTGCACAGCCCTTGCTCCCTAGCACATCACAGCCTAATTCGAAACACCCGCCTGGCACCCAAATAAAATTCATACCCACTTGTTGCGCCATCCAATTACGTTCTCTAAAAGGCGACATAGAAAGCGGTAAAATAGCATCACGACTAATTTCTGTCACAGGTCTTAACTTATACGTTGCCAAGGTAAAACTCCAAACTCTATAGTCCTGGTCAACCAATACCGCTTCGAAATTACTTCTAAATTTAACCAATTGTAACGGGCTACTGGATAATTCAAATTGATAAACAACGACTCCTGCATATAAATCCACTAAATACATCATGCCACTATCAACGCCCACCAAACTATATTGTCCGTCTGGCGATAAATCCATTGAGCGGACAATAACAGGCTTCTTAGCCAAGGTAATATAGCGAATTTTTTCCTGTGAAAATTGCCACACAGATAAGTGACCCTTATCACTGGCAGAAACGATAAACTGCCCATCAGTGCTAAATTCAATCGCTGTTACAGCCCCGCCGTGTTGAGAGGCTATACGTTTAACCAGCCTATCTAGCTGCATATCCCATAAAACGATTTCGCCTCCAGCGCTGCCTGCGGCAATAAAGCGCTTAGGATAATATAATGCAAGACTTGCCACCGCTGTATCAAATGCTTTAAATCTTGATTTTTCCTGAAAATCATTTAAATCCCACTCTTTAACTACACCTTGCCAATCACCGACTATCATTTTTTTTGCATTATCACTTAATGCTATTGCATTAGCGGGTGCATCAAACCCTGTAATTTCATGTTTTTCTGCGCCGGTTTCAACATCCCAGATTTTAAGCCGTTTATCCAAGGAGGAGGAGACAGCTAAGCGGGCATTATCTGAAATAATAACTTTTAATATGTCGGATTTGTGAGCGTTATAAAAATATAAGGGACACTCAGCAACCGTATCCCATGATACGAGCCTTTTCTGTGCATTAACAACAACAAACTTTTCACTCTCAGGCACCCAGGCAACTCGTGTTACAGGGGCTTTAAACACTGCCTGAACCATATTCGCTGGTAAAATAAATAACAGACTTGATACAGTAAGGAAGTGTATATATTTTTTCATATTCTATTTATTAGCTATTTAATGAGGCGTTAGAGATTGACTTAAATTCACGCGCATAACGTAATGTCAACTCGGATAATGACAACATAATTAACAAAAACTTATGATAAGGATCACTAAAAATAAACAGGTATAATAATAAGCCAAAGAATGATAATTGGAAACTCATTATTAACTGGCTATATTCAATCATTTTAATTTCTCTTAATAGCTTTTTCGCTTTAAATAAGTTTATTTGCGCTTGAGTAATCACCCCTAAAAAAAGAACCATACCTAGCGTCCCTGAACCTACTAGAATTTCCATATAGGTATTATGCGCTTGACGTAACAAGGTTTTATCCTCTCGCTGGAAACGCATTGCTTCTCGAGATCTTGCAAAAATATGTTGAAAAGTAAAGGGTCCATAGCCGATAACAGGTCGTTCCATATATCCTCTCATTCCTACATATAAATAAGATTCACGGCGCTGTAGGGATTTGTCTTGATTTATTGCGGAAACTGTTAGTAAACGATCGAGCGCTTTCTGAGGCATAATAATAGGCAGTGCCAGGAGAGCTAATAAAAAAACAGGTATCACGATCCCCATATAACGCGCTCTCAAGCCTTTTGCATGATTAATAAACATTAATAGCATTACTAAAGCCGCTACTAGCATCCCCCCCCTTGAATTAGTACTAAATATTGCCATAAAGTTAATCAATAACAACAGGGCCATCCCTATTTTTATTTTTATTTTTATTAATTTAACATTAATTAAATAATGCAAAATAATAGGGATAGTAAAAATAATCATTAAACACATATTATTAGGATCAGGTGCGCCTCCCGTCCCTCTTTCTTCTACAGTAAACCACTCAGCACCAATATTAAGATAAACCCCCATCACAGCAAGCGTAGAACCCAGGCTCACACTCGCGATGATCCATGCGGGTAAATCCTTAAATACCCCCCGTCTGGTAATTAACAACAACATTAAGCCAATAAAAAAATAAGCCGCAACCCAGTTTTTCATTGCATCCAACGCTGTTTCTTTAAAAGGCGATAAACCCGTTGATATTAAATTAACAAAGAGCAGCGGCAATAAGTAATACCATATTTTAGCTTTTAATTCACTAAGTCCTCGTTGTCGCATAAGCACATCAAAAAAAACCTGCCCTAAAACAACAATTGCCAATAACCAGGGAATATTTAATGGACCTATTTTTCTGTAGGCTCCAAAAGGAATTAAAAAAATAATAATATAGAAAAATATATTGATCTCTTGCCGTTTCGACAAAAAAATAACGCTGAGCAGTAAAAGAGGAGCAACGAAGAATGAAAACTTATAGTAAGGCGTTAAAAATAAACCTATCGTAGGCAGCATCACTAACACTATAATGAATCCATTTTGTATATTGGTATTATTTTTCAACATAAATCATAAACTTTTC